>NZ_LUUM01000107.1:0-3444 GCF_001644125.1 Methylosinus sp. R-45379 | reverse complement strand
GCGTCATACGCAATCAAATTCTCGAGAACGACCTTCTCCATGTGTTCGTGACGGTCGTCGACCAGGGCGGGTTTACTGCCGCCGCCCGGACGCTGCACAGAACCCAAGCGGCCGTCAGCCTCCAGATCAAGCGTCTCGAAGACGTTATCGGCGTCAGCCTGATCATGCGTCCCCAGAGGGGTTTTCGCCTCACTCCCGAAGGCGAGCTCATGCTCGATTACGCGCGGCGCATGTTGGCGCTCAACGCCGAGGCGCTTCGCACGCTCCGCGCCGAAGAAACCGATTGCACGGTTCGCCTCGGCTCGATCGACAATTACGTCGCGAATATTCTGCCGCCGCTCGTCGGCGCATTCTGTCGTTCGTATCCGCGCGTCAATGTCGAGCTCTATGGCGGTATGCCGAGTTCCATGCTCACGCGCATTGGCGCCCATTTCGATATCGTGATCGCCATGGAGCCGGCTGGCACGAGCCAGGGACAGGTGCTTCGTCGCGAGCAGGTCGTATGGACGACATCGTCCGAGCACAATCAACATGAGCGATCACCTTTGCCGCTGGCGGTTGCTCCTCCTGGAAGCATGTTTCGTCATTGGACGATCGCCGCCCTCCAACAAAGGGGCGTTCCATGGCGACTTGCTCATGTAAATTCGAATGTTTCCGGCATCGAAGCTGCTGTCCGACAAGGTTTGGGCGTAGGCGTGTTCAAAGCGAGCACGATCGAAGACCGACTGCGGCATCTGAACGAAGGAGACGGCTTCCCGCGGCTTCCCGATGTTGAAATAGCACTCTATTCAATTCGGTCGTCTCCGTCCTCGCCGACCATGCGACTGCGAGACTTTCTCATCGAAAGACTCGCCGATACATCCTGCTCCGAGTGATGACGACACGGCATTTGAACCCGCTGCGCTGGTTATTCGACGAATAAGCGAATTTCGTATTTCCAAACGGTATAAGATCGCATCAAATTCGTCACACGTGGACGCGGCGCCGCGGAGGGATATCCCGACAGGCGGAGAGTGGCGATCACGGGAATCCTCTATCATTTCGTGGCCATGATCAGCGCTTATCCGAGTCTTTGTCCTCGACCATTCGAATATGACAAATCGCATGTCGTGAGCTCGGACGGCGTGACTATCGCCGTGAGGCGGTGGGGGAATCGCCGAGGACCTCCGATCATCTTCGTCCATGGCTTCGCGCAGAGCGGTCTCGCCTTCATCCGCCAAGTACGGGACGTGCGCCTCGCGGAAAAATATCATCTGATAACCTACGATCTTCGCGGTCATGGGGCGTCGGACAAACCGCTCGATCGCGACGCCTACCACGACAATCGGCTCTGGGCGTATGATCTACGCGCCGTCGCCGCTTCGGTCGGCGCCGTGCGGCCAATTCTTGTCGCGTGGTCATTCGGCGGCCGCGTCGTATGGGACTATCTCAAAGAATATGGCGACGAGAGCCTCGCCGGCGCGCAATTGGTGGGATCGTCGTGGCGCCGAAGCAGCGAATGGACGAGCGCGGCTTCGGCCGCGAGCCTACCGCTGATGCTCGAAGACGATCTATCCACTAATATCGCCGGAACGATCGCCTTTCTTTCGAGCTGCTTCGCAACGCCGCCCTCGCCGGAGGAGTTCGCGCAGATGCTCGCCTATAATATGACGCAGCCGCCGTCCGTTCGAAGGCTGATCGTTGGACGACCACAGCAGCCCCACGACTTCATCGCCTCGCTCTCTTTGCCGCTCGCGTTCATCGTCGGCGAGAAAGATCGCCATTGTGACCCGCGCGCGTCACGCGCCTCCGCCGAACATATTCGCGGCGCGACCTTCCTCGAGCTGCCCGATGTCGGCCATTCGCCGTTCTACGAGGACGCGCCGGCGTTCAACGCGCAGCTGCTGAGCTTTGCGGAACGCGTCTTTCCGCACGGATGAAAGCATCCACCGTTTTTCGATATGCCACTCATAAGAAGAATCAGCGTTGCCTGAGCGTTTACGTAATCTGTAGCGTTGCTTTACGATGTTTGCGTCAGAAAGTGGGAATGATGAGAAAATCGCTTATCGCCGCTATTCCGCTTTGCCTCCCCTTCACTGCCACCAGCGTCGCGCAGACGCTTCCTTCCGAGGAGGCGCGCGTTCCAGATGTGGTGGTCGGCGCGCCAAAATCGACCGCCGACGTGTCCGAGCGTCAAGCGACCGCATTCCAAACGACGCCGCAGGCCGCGACCGTCATCACGAAGCAGCAGATCGACGCGTTGCAGATCAGCAATCTTCTGCAGGCGCAAAAGCTCGAGCCGAGCTTGCAGATCCGCTTCGCCGACGTTCGCTCATTGACTGTCAATATTCGCGGGTTCGGTTCGTCGACCTCCGTCGCCACCGACGGAATCTTCGGCGGCGTGCCAGTCTATGTCGACGGCATATTGCAACCTCGGCCGGGCCAAGCGATCTTCGATATTCCCGATCTCGTCGGCGTCGATGTTTTAAAAGGGCCGCAAGGAACGAGAGGCGGCATGGATTCAACGGGCGGCGCCGTTTATCTCAACACGGCGGCGCCGAGCTTCGAGACGCAGCGAAAGCTCGAAGTCACATATGGAAGCTACGACAACATTCAGGTTCGCGGATCGGCGACAGGCGCGATCGCCGACAGCGACACGTTGGCGTTCCGCGTATCATTCGTCAGCGCCGATCGCGATGGATACGTCTACAGCTATTACAGCGGCCAAAAATACAATGACTGGCATAACAAGAGCTTTCGCGCGCAGATCCTGTTCCAGCCGACGAACGACCTCAGCGTACGTTTGATCGCGGACTATTCACACGTCAATCAGGCGTGTTGCCCGAATGTGCTGAACGGCGTCGTCGCAAATTACGCCAATGGCGCGGCGGTTCCAAATAATCTATACGCCCGCCTGACGAGGATGAACTATGCGCCGACGTCGTTTTACAATATCGACAGCTACAAGGGCGATATCTCCGGCTATCTGCAGAACACGCAGCAGAGCTATGGAGCAGCGGCTGTAATCGATTACAAGCTCGGCGGCTACGAATTTTCTTCGCTGACCTCGTTCCGAGGGTGGAGCTTCGATCCGCTGAACCAAACGAGCAGCGCCCTCGCCCCGGTGCGGACGACCAACTCCAACAATCAAATCGCCGAGAGATCGCTACAGCAAGAATTCAAATTAACGACGCCCGCCAACGGCCCCGTCGAGGGAACTGCAGGCCTCTTCTATCTATTCGAACAGCTCTATGACTGGGGATATTCGAGCTATGGCCCGGCGGCGGGGGCGTGGTACGGCTCGGCGGCGAATCCGCAGGCTTTGAACGACGTCGCGCTCAACAACCTCGCCTCGAAGTCCTACGACAATCCACTCAGCCACGTCATCGCGCCTTATGCGCGGGCCGTCTGGCATGTGACGCCGGATCTCGATTTCGCTTTCGGTCTTCGATACTCTTATACGGC
>NZ_LUUM01000106.1:0-1934 GCF_001644125.1 Methylosinus sp. R-45379 | reverse complement strand
CGATCGCCTGGAGGACGAGCGGCCGAAGCGCGGACAGACCGAGCCGCGCGGCGAGCGTCGCCCAGCCGACCCAGACGATGGTGTGGTCGTCGAGCTGTTCGTAGACGTCGATCAAGAAATTGGCGACGACTTCTCGATCGATCCTCTCTTGATACACGAGCATCGCAAGCACGTTGATTAGGATATTGTGGCGCGCGATTCTATGCGCCTTCGGATCGCGCACGGCGTCGAAGAGAGGTTCGGGATCCCCGTCGAACACAGCGGCGATGACACGGTGGCCGATTTCGTCGAACGCGGATTCGAAGCCCGGATGATCGGTGAATTCGGGACAGCGGATCAAGCGGGCGATCGGGCGATAGGCGCGCTTATCGCCCCATTCGCCGAGAAGGAAAAAGATGAGCATCACAGGAGTGGGGCTAAGATCGCGCGCTTTCGCAGAAGCAGAAAGATATTTCTCGATCTCGCTCAGAAAGAGAGGAAGCATTTCGTCGCGTCGGCGCGAAGCTTCTTTGAGCGCGCCTTTCGGTAGGGGCCCGTCGGTAAGATAACGGCAGGTGAGCGATTGCAGAATATTTTCGGGAGACATGGCGGGAGATGTCATGAATGCTCCTTATGAACGAGGACGCGCCGGACGCGATACGGCCTCTGAAAACGTCAGCGAAAATCTCGACAAAAAAAAGCGGCATCGACCTCCTTTCGTTTGTTCGCGTCTCCATCAGAGCCGTTTTGCATCGGAAGCATTCGTCGCGAATCGATGTGCGCCGATTTTGGCGCGGCTTTGCGCGAATGTTGCAGAACGACGATGTTCCGCCGCCAACGTGGAACTTTTTGTGCGACAAAATGACTCACTCGACAGGATCGGGAATTTCGACCCGCTCGATCGACGGGCGCCGAAAAGGCTTGAGTCGCGAAAGGGGCTTACGGCGCAATCGTGACTATAGTGGCGCCTTCTGACGCAGGAGCCGCGGGGGATTGCGTAGGGGCGAGCTTGCTGTATTCTCGAGATCGAGGTCTGTGACGATGGCGGCGCGCGGTTTTCATCCCTTATTTGTGTGCGCGTCGAATTCGATGCAGCGACGATGAAAGCGGAGGCGCCGCGTGCGTCGACGCAATATAATTTCATTCGATCAAGGGGCCGCGAAATGACCGCATCTTTGCCGCGTCGCAAGCAGCCGCGCGTTACGATTTCCGCGCACGAGCCGACCGATTTTCCGAGCGGAGAGCAACAGGCGCTCATTCAAGGGGCGTTGCTTCGAGAATGCGACGAAACGCTCGTCCGTTTGTTAGAGTTCTCGCGTCATAGTACGACTAGTCCTGTGGCGCGAACGCCGAGGAGCCGTGACCATCGAATAAGCGTCGAGGACCTACGAAATATCGAGCAAATGCTTGGACAGATTGTTGCGACGGTCCCTCAGAACGAGGACGAAATGATGGGCAAAGCAGCGGTCTATCGCGAATACGCGAACTTCAGCGACAGGCAGCCGGATTTGATGACGACCATGTTGCAAGCGGCTAGCCGCGAGCTGGAGAGAGGGGTGCTGCAACTAAAGAAGCATTCGACCAGAGAGAACTGAATTTTCGTGGCGCGCATTCGCGCTGGCTTCACCTAGCGTCCGGTGGTCGAAAGGAGACCACCATGAAATCGCACTCGTTTACGATCGCGGCGATACTCGCCGCGACGCTTGCCCTGGGCGAACCAGGGAAATTATGGGCTGCGACAGAGAATGACGCGGGTGGGTCAGGAGGCCCGCCCATGTCCGAATTGCCGAAGAGCGCCACGAACGTGACTCTCGGCGCGACGAAACTTTCTCCGCTTGCAGCGGAACTCGTCGAGCAGACGCCGGCGCTCAAATATCTCGCGAAAGCCGGCGCGCAGCTGTTCGATGCGGGGGGCGCGCATGGCCTGCGCGCAGTCGTCGCGCGGCAGGGCGAAG
>NZ_LUUM01000105.1:0-3365 GCF_001644125.1 Methylosinus sp. R-45379 | reverse complement strand
GCCATGCCCAGCGCGATGATGATGTCGACGTGGTCGCGGTCGTTCCTGTGCGTCGGATCCTTCAGCGCGCCGATGACCCTCTCGCGCTTCGCCGGCGCGTCCTCGACCAGATCGGCGACCCTGAGGAGCCGGCCGTCGGGGCGGCGGATCAGATGGAAACCCGTGGCCGCATCCTCGCCCTCCCAGACTCCGAGCGCGTCCATGATCGCCTCGGCCTCCGAGTGCTTGCCCTGCTTCGTGCTCTCCCGCGAATTGACGTTGGGGATGTGCACGATGGTTTTCAGCGACGGGTCGAGCACCTTCATGATCCCGTCGAGATAGCTGCCCGAATAGAAGAAGTAGCCGATGTCGAGCGACTTAAGATGCTCATAGCCGTTGAGCTGTTCGTAGTAGGTGTAGGTCACCGTCTCGAAGCGCGCCTCGTCCTCGGGGGCCAGTACCGGTAGGGCGTCGCCCCGGAAATAGGAGCCGGTCATGGCGATCAGGTGGATGCGGTCGTGCGCGATGAAGTCGCGCAGATGGCCGCCGAGCCTGTTGGCCTGGTCCGCGCTGACGTGATGGAACTCGTCGATGGCGATGAGGCAGTCGTCGAAGGCGGCGATCCCGAACTCGTCGACGGCGAAGCGGAAGGTGGCGTGCGTGCAGACGAGCACGCGGTCGGAGCCGGCGAGGAACTCCCCGACCGCCTTGATCTTGGACCTCGAGGCCTTGACGTCGTCGTCGCCCGGCGCATTGCAGAGGTTCCATCTCGGCTCGACCTTCCAGTCGGCCCAAAAGCCGTAATCCGACAGCGGCTCGTCGGCGAAGCTGCCCCCGATCGACCGCTCGGGCACCGCGACAATCGCCTTGCGGAGTCCCTGATGGTGCAGCTTGTCGAGCGCGAGGAACATCAGCGCACGGCTCTTGCCCGAGGCCGGCGGCGACTTGATCAGCAGATATTGCTCGCCGCGCTTCTCATAGGCGCGCTCCTGCATGACGCGCATGCCGAACTCATTGGCCTTGGCCGACGCGCCGGTGCGCTCGGACTTCATCGAAATGGAGGGGAGGACAACGCTGTTCATGAGACCGCCTTCGTCTTTCTCGTCGTCTTTGTCGAGGTCTTGGCCTTCGGCTCCTTGTCCGCCTGCGGGGGCGCCATCTTGGCGTAAAGCTCAAACAGCTTCTCCAACCGCTCGGTGTCGTTCTTGAACCGTCGACCTATGTAGATGCGCTCCAGCGTCTCGTCATTTGCTTCATGGGCGCGGCGGAGATCGTCGGGCATTTCCTCGGGATCGTAGAGTTCCGCGATCGTCTTCGGGAAATGGTTTTCGCGCGCGAGAAGGATGTCCTCGGCGCAGCGGGTCAAATTAGCCTTGTTCTTCTCGGTGAGCTGCGGCAATGGGAAGGTGTTCCAGCCAAGGTTGCTCGAATATCGGATTCGAGTTTCGAGCTTCCCGCATATTGTTGTGATCCAAACTAAATGTAATTTTGATACCAACACAGAAAAATCAACTAAAGTTGGATCATATATAGCATGTGCAAGATGTGTTATAACTATATCTGACTTGAGGAAGCCGACAGGTAGATGCTCCCTTCTTTCTGAAGAGACCTGTGGTACGAGTATCTGTGCGAAGCGGCTTGAGTTACGATATCTAAATTGGTGCGGGCGATCGGTAAGCGTGCAAGCGACTTCGCCGCCACCCTTGCGATATTCGAGAACCTTGCCAATGCGCATCACAATTTCGGGCACTTTGTCCACGAGCGCTAGATCCGAGTCGTCTAGCCAAAGACAATATCGCGCGATTCCATCCACAAATTCACTAGTTCCAGAAACCTTCCGGAGGAGCTTTTTAGTCGTCGGTTCGCGCTCTACGAGTTTACGCGCTTCGTCAGCACTAAGAAACAAATGCCCGCCATCGTAAGCAGCATTACCAGTAATCATTGTCGACAGGAGATTGCTATTTTTAGACTGACTGCCAACAATAACGTTTTGACCGTCAATTAGATATGCGTTTATATTTACAACTTTTCGGCGCGAAGATTCATTGTATATAAATTTTGATACAATTTCATTCTTCGTTATACCAAATATTGTGCATGAAACGCCAGCATTATGCTGTGCGTTGTTTGCCCACTTGAAGGTCTCGTACGCGAATTGAATTTGACAGCCATGTCGATAGACAATCGGCCAAAGCACAGGAACGTGCGTACCTTGAACTATTGAGTTCGTCGTAACAAAGGCCGATTTTGTGGCAAATTGCAGAAATTCACACGCCTTCAATATGAATCCGCATATGTAATCTAAATTTTTGTATTTTTCCTCTTGCCCAAATACAAGCTTTATATCCTGCTTTTGTTGAGAGTTCTGCTTTTTTCCACCTACGTAAGGTGGATTGCCGCAGACATATGTCTCGATTTCCACCGTCTTTTCTAAGTTATTTTCTTCCAGTGCCAAGCGCCCGGTTGGCCCACCCAAATCCCATTGCTCGGCCAGCGCGTTTGAAGCAGGCGGACACACCTCTAGCCAGCTCAACCTTAGGGCGTTGCCGACATGGATCTGCCCAGTGCGATGCAGCGGCAGTACGTTCAAGCACGCGAGACGCTCCCCGCGATAACGGACATCGCACTGGAATTCGGCGATCAGCAAAGAGAGCTTCGCGATCTCGACCGGAAAACTCTTGATCTCGATGCCGTAGAAATTCTCGAGCTTGATCCAGCTCGCCCCGTCCTCGCGGAGGCGCCTGATGATCTCGGCCTCGATTTCCCGCATCTGCTGGTAGGCCACGACGAGGAAGTTGCCCGATCCGCAGGCCGGATCGAAGACGCGGATCGCAGCGATGCGGCGACGCAGATTCCGCAGCTTGCGGACGTTGTCGCCGGCTGCCTCCAACTGCTGTCGAAGGTCGTCTAAGAAGAGCGGATTCAGCACCTTCAAAATGTTCGGCACGCTGGTGTAGTGCATGCCGAGCGATCCGCGCTCGCCCTCGTCCTCGACGGCTTGGATCATCGACCCGAAGATGTCGGGATTGATCTCCCGCCAGTTCAGTTCGCCGGCGCGCAGGAGATAGGCCCGTGCGATCCGCGAGAAGCGCGGACAGTCCGTCGTTCCCGTGAACAGTCCCCCATTGACGTAGGGAAACTTGTCCGCCCATGCTTTGAGCTTCGCGGGGCCGCGCTTCTCGCGCTGGATGTCCATCGCCCGGAACAGTTCGGCGATGACGCTGTGCGTGTTGGCCGACGAAGCGTCCGTGAGTTCCGAGACCGTCTTCGTGAAGAGGTTTGGCGGGAAGATGCCGGTGTCCTCGGCGAAGAAGCGGAAGATCAGCCGGGCCATGAAATGATTCATGTCGGGGCGGCGGTCGGCCGCGCCCCAGTCGGGGTTGTCC
>NZ_LUUM01000104.1:0-1545 GCF_001644125.1 Methylosinus sp. R-45379 | reverse complement strand
TCTTCTCAGCCTATCAGTCTTCTCAGTCTATCAGTGTCTCAGCCTATCAGTCTTCTCAGCCTATCAGTCTGCTCAGTCTCTCAGGGGCGCGATGGTCGTCATACTAAGACGTATGCTGTCGCACTCAAAGCTTAGCCATGAGCGATTTTTTCGACGTGACGCCCCCAAGCGTCGAGCGCCTCCCGCTTTTCGTCCGCCCAATCGTGGCGCTGATAGATTCCGACAATTCCGGCCCGGCTTCCCGACACATGGTTGAGAACGGCCTCTGTCACTTCGAGCCGCACGCCGAGACGCTGCAGCCCTGTCGCGGTCGTGCGTCGAAGGTCATGAAGACGCCACGGCTCCACAGTTTCGGGCTCGTCGTCGCCGCGCTCCGCAGCGATCTTCCGTAGCGCGGCGAGCATTCTTTCGTCGAGCGCCGCCTTGCTCTTCGAATAGCCGTTGAACGGCCCGTCGCTGCGTCCGAGAAAGACCAGCCCCTTGCCTTTCTTTCCGACGATCGCCAATGTTTGCTGCGAAAGCGGCACGACATGCGGCGCCCCGTTTTTCGTTCGCGCTGGTGGAATTGTCCAGCAATCGCGCTCGCCTCCGATTTCTTCCCAAACCATACCGCCGACCTCTTCGCGCCGTTGGCCAGTGAGAATCAGCGTGCGCACAATGCGCTCGAACGTTCCGGCACCTTCCGTCGCGCGCCACAGAGCTGCCAACTCGTCATCCGAGAGAACGCGGTCGCGCTTGGCGACCGGCGCGAGTGGAAGGTTCGAGAATGGATTCGCCGAGAGCGCGCCGCGTTTCATGCCCCATGTGAAAGCCGCCCGGCCATACGCCGCAGTTCGAGTCGCCATGGCCGCGCTGCCGCGGCGCGTCAGCTCGTCGAGAACTGTCACGACGACGGCACGCGTCAGATCCGCGGCCGGCGAAGCAAGTTGGCGATCGAAGGCGAAGCGCAATGCGCGCTCGGCCTCGGCGGCGTAGCGAGGGCGCTTATTCGCCAAGTGGAGCGCTTGCCAATCCTCTATCAGTCGCTCGAGCGTGAATGTGTCCCGCGCGGTCTTCTCCTTCGCCGATGCGGCCGCGGCTTTTCTCTCGACGGCAGGGTCACGGCCTTGCGCAACCTGCCCAAGGATCGCCCGAACCGCGTCGCGCGCATCGGCGAGGGAAATGCCGTCACAACGGCCGAGAGGAATTCTCCGCTTCGCGCCGCCTGGCGCCGTGTACTGAGCGAGGAACGTCTTTCCGCCGCTCGCTGTCACGCGCACGGCGAGGCCCCGTTGTTCGTCGTCGAAGAAAAGAGCGTCCTTCCGCGGCGCCGGACTGGCAAGCTTGTCGATGCGAGCGAGCGTGAACTTCATGCGGACCTCTTGCGGACCTGTGCGGACCTCGGTCTAATACGTCTCATGTCGTATTAAGACGCAAGCGCGCTGTAGTCAAGCTATTGAAAATAAGTAATTTAGTTGCGAAATGATACGACGTAAAGCGACGCGAAGCGACATGAGACGACCAAGTGTCGCTTATTTGTAATCAGTAGGTCGCAGGTTCGAATCC
>NZ_LUUM01000103.1:0-2190 GCF_001644125.1 Methylosinus sp. R-45379 | reverse complement strand
GACTTGATCGGTGAACCAGAACGCCATTTGGCCATGCCCGCATCCGATTTCCAACACGGACCGAGCATTGTCAGGAAGCTGGCTCGAGATGAAGTCTCGACTCGCGGGATCGTATAGCTCGGTCAATATCTCCAAGCGCTCTCGATCGGCGTAGCCGACATCGTGGATATAGGCTTCGCTTTCACTCTTCGAATAGCCGTCGTGGTTCTGCATGGTTTTCACCGTGAAAGGTCTCAGATGATGATGCTGATGCGTCTTTGCTTCGAAATCGACTCATGGTCCAATTGCACCGATCGCTCGCGGATTCGAAACTCGGCTTCATGCGGAACGAGTCGATATTTCGCGCTGCCGACGAATTCCCAGGATTCGTGATTTCGAAATTGATAGACGACGAAATTCACTCTCACGACGATATCTTCCGTCGGAGGCGCCAAAAATCGCACGTTGGACACCAAGCGGCGCGTACGCGAGCGCGGTTGTTCCATCCAAGTCGACGCGCCCGCGAAATGCCGAACGCGCGCCCGCAGTCGGTCATAGTCGTCCAAAATCAGGCAGAGAGCTTGCTCAGGCGCGCTTTCGGCGTGGCGCTGCAATGGAGCGACGATGTAGCGCCCGTCCGGTTCGAAAAGCTCGAACCAGTCTTCGAGGCGCCAATCATCGAGAAGGTCCGCTTCCAAGGCGAGAAAGGAAGTGATGCGGCTTACGATGTCCGGAACGATCGGGACTGCGCTCATATAGGGAACGACGAATGTTGCTGTCATTACGGCTGCTCCACATAATTGGCCCATTCACGCCAGAAAGCTCTGTTCTGCTCTTCATCTGTATGATTTGTCGTGCCGACGCTCATGCCGCGTGAGAAGTCGCTGTAGCCGATGCCCGCGTGTGCATACGACCGCTGGCAGGATTCCAGAATTTCAACGTCGTCGGGCGTTCCGAAACCGCCCGGCCCAATGAAGGAGATCAGCGCGCTGACGCGCATGGCTCTTTCTTCTGGCGTCTCATTCGAAAATCCGGCGCCCCAGACGGTCACTTCGACTTCGTCGGGAGACGTCGGGAAAAAAGTCCGGATGTTCAACCCGAGGATGTCGTTGATGACCAGATTTGGAAAAACGAAAAGGCTGCGGTTGGTATGAGCCATGTCTTCCGCGCGTCTTTGTCCGACACGAGCGACGAGATCATCGAATTTCTTATCGATCGATGCCTTCATGTCCGGCGAGAATAGGGGACTCCAATAGGCAATTGGCCGTCCAGTCGAAGGCGGCCCGCTCTTAATGACAGCATGGCCGCCCCCGAGAGCATAGCCGATGCCGCTGCGCTTGTGGGAGTTCGGATCAGTGCCGAGCGAATCGAGAAGTTCGAGAAAGCGCTTGTGCGCAAACGGTAGATGATAAGCATCGACGCCGTTTTCAGCGAGCAGCTTCCAATTGGCTCGGATGGAATGATGAAGATGTTCGGGCAGAACTTCGACGGAGCCTTCGGACTGATCGCAGACGAGGTCAATGTATTCCTTCGCGCCTCCGAGATAGGAGGCGAGGCTTGCCGACGGGGCGCCGAAGCTGATGAATAGAAAGCCGCGATAATCGTCGAGCTTGATTTGCGGCAGGGAAGGGTCGGGCAGTCCTTCGCCGATGCGTCCATAAGCGGACCTACCCGGCACGCCGGTGAGGGCGCCGGACGTGTCGTACATCCAGCCATGATAGGGACATGCAAATCGGTTCGTGGTTCCTTTCGTGTCCGCGCAGACGACGGCGCCGCGGTGCGCGCAGGCGTTCAAGAACGCGAGCGGCGTCTCGGAAGCTACGTCCCTGACCAAGATGACGGGCCGACCGCCAATCTTGCGTGTGAGAAAGTCACCAGGCTTTTCCAACTCGCTTGCATGACCGGCATACAGCCAGCATTTGTCGAATATTCGCGTCAGCTCCCGGCGCCATGTGTCTTCACATACATAGACTTGCCGATGCACCCTAAAAAAATTCTTGTTGTCTGTCTCGACGAATTGTCGTGGCGTCATTCGAGTCTCCCGAGAACAATGCCAGGGCGAGCCTCTATTTCCGTAAATACCTCCATAAACCGAGTAGCATCAAAGCTCGACCAACGATAAAATAATATCGCTTCTCGCCTATAAATAGCAATACTGTAATTATTTATAGCAGATATAACGATTTTTTTTAAATAACCACTGTAATAGAC
>NZ_LUUM01000102.1:0-3901 GCF_001644125.1 Methylosinus sp. R-45379 | reverse complement strand
GATCGGATAGCGCTCTAGACATGCGTGCTGCATGGAATTATGGAGCTTTGGAAGAGCTTGGCTCCATGATAGGCAGTTTGGGGGTTGCAGAGGATCCACTTCGAATGATGTTGGAAAAGGCTGCCGAGAAATGGGCGCTCGATCCCCATCGGTATGGGAGGGGGCCTTTGGTGGCCGTTGATCTGGTTTCAGCCAGCCTCGAGGGGCAATAGCTATGAAAGCGCAAATCCTTGCCCATCGTGGGGTTTGGACTTCCGTGTCCGAAAAAAACTGCCTGGAGGCATTCGAGAGAGCGTTTGCCGCCGGCTTCGGAATCGAGACGGACATCCGTGACCTCGACAATGTTCTCGTCGTTTCTCACGATCCGCCACGATCTGGTTTTGTCTTGCCCGTTGACCAGCTATTCGCGCTCTACCGACGCACGAACGCGACAGGCCGCTTGGCGCTCAATATCAAAGCCGACGGATTAGCGTCGGCGCTAAATGCGCTTCTGGAAGAGTACGCGATCGAGACGGCTTTCGTATTCGATATGTCGGTCCCGGATATGCGGAGCTATTTCAATTCGAGGGCTCGCGTGTTTTGTCGTCTCAGCGATGCCGAGACACACCCTGCGTTCTATAATAAGTGCGCGGGCGTGTGGCTCGATTCTTTCGAGATTCCGCACAGTCCCTCAGAGTGGGGGCATAAGGCGCTCGCAGACGGAAAGTTGATCGCCCTAGTCTCGCCCGAGCTTCACGCTCGTCCACATCTCGAAGCGTGGAACGAATGGCGCGCAAAGCTGAACCCCGCGCATAACGACCAAGTGATGGTCTGCACTGACTTTCCAGTCGAAGCCTTATCGTTCTTTCAGGTGGACCAATGATAAAGGCTGTTCTTTTCGATATGGATGGCGTGCTGATCGACGCGAAAGATTGGCATTATGAGGCGCTGAACCGTGCGCTAGCCCTTTTCGGCAAGGCGATCGATCGGGACGCTCACCTTGCCACCTACGATGGCCTGCCAACGCGGCGTAAGCTGGAGATTTTGACGAAATCGAAAGGGTTACCGGTAGGGCTCCATCCCTTTCTGAATGATCTGAAGCAAAGCTACACGATCGAGCTGGCTCACGCTCTCTGCAAGCCAAATTTCATCCATCAGCGTACACTATCGCGGTTGAAACTGGATGGTCTCAAACTAGCGGTCTGTTCGAACTCTGTGCGCAGTTCTATCGAGCTGATGATGCGCTTATCGAAGCTCGACCAATATATCGATCTCATTATTTCGAACCAGGATGTGTCGCGAGCCAAGCCAGATCCCGAAATGTACGAAACCGCGATGGCTCGTTTTGGGCTTCCTCCTGAAAACTGTTTGATTCTCGAAGACAATGAACACGGAATCGCTGCAGCGCAGGCCAGCAAAGGTCATTTGATGGTGGTGGGCAGCGTGTCAGATGTCACTTATGAAAAGGTCGCAACGCTCATTACGGCTATCAACGAGCGGGACTAGGGAAAGATTATGAACTCGAAGCTTCAGATTTTAATACCGCTAGCTGGCGAGTCTATCTTCTTCGATCCTAGCGAATACCATTTCCCTAAGCCGTTGATTGATATCGATGGCGAGACGATGATCGAACACGTCCTAGCGCCTCTGAAAAGAGCAGCTCCTGACGCGCGTTTCATTTTCCTTGTCTGTCGGGATGATGTCGTCAAATTCTCCCTCGATTCCATTCTTCGACTGCGGGCTGGCGAGAATGCAGAAGTCATTTCGCTCGCAACGCCGACGAAAGGCGCTCTTTGTACTTGCCTATTGGCGGTCGACGCGTTGGACATGGGTGAGCCTTTGCTAGTTTGCAATGGCGATCAGGTTCTTGACGTCGACATAGCTGCCTTACTGGCAAACTTCGAGGCATCATCCGGGGCGGCAGGTGTCGTCACTTTCCGATCGGTGCATCCACGCTGGTCTTATGTTCGTCTTGACGATAATGGAGAAGTCGTTCAGGCAGCAGAAAAGTCCGTGATCAGCGAGCATGCTATCGCTGGCCTATACTATTTCAGGAAAGCGCAGGATTTTATCGACGCCGCAATGGCGACGATAGCTGCAGACGATAAGGTCGGCGAACAGTTTTTTATCGCTCCAAGTCTCAATCAACTCATTTTGATGAATAAACGTGTCGTGAACATTCCGGTCCCCTCGACGGCCTACTATAGTTTTTATTCGCCACAAAAGGTGAAGGATTTTGTCGATCTGCGATTGCGTTCTCGTCGCTCGGGAGCGGCCGTTCCGCGAGTCACGGTCGTGGTGCCCGCTGCGGGAGAGGGAAGTAGATTCGCAAAATCGGGATGGGCGAGGCCTAAGCCGTTTATAGACGTCGCTGGTCGACCTATGATTGAGCATGTCCTTCAAAATGTAAAGCTGACAGACTCGAAAACAGTCGTGCTTGTCCGCAAAGAACATACCTATGGCCAAGATTCTATCATAAATCGTCTCTCGGAACAGTCAGAGATAGTTTCTGTCGATCGTCTTACCGAAGGGACTCTCTGCACTATCATGCTTGCGCGCAGATTGTTCAACGATGAAGATTCGATCTTGGTCGCGAACTCAGATCAGGTCGTTGATTTCTCGGTTGACGCCTATGTCAGGGATTGTATCGATCGCAACCTCGATGGCTCGATCCTTGTATTTCAAGATACCGCCTGCGACCCCAAGTGGTCGTTTGCGCGTCTTGACGCCAGTGGTCTCGTATTAGAAGTTGCAGAAAAAAAGCCAATTTCGAATCTAGCAACTGTTGGAATATACTTTTTTCGCCGTGCGCGAGATCTAATAAATGCGACAATAGATATGTTCGTAGAGAACGACAGAATCAACAACGAATTTTATACGTGTCCAGTTTACAATCATATGATCCGTAGCGGCGCTCGAATTGGCGTATATGAAATTCCAGCGGCAGCCATGCACGGGCTCGGCACCCCATCTGACCTTCAGACCTATCTGAAAAACATTGGCGCGCCTGCTTCAGCCGACGCGCCGAGTTGAGAAGGGCGTGCGATGCAAGTCATTGTCCCCCTAGCCGGACCTGATTTCGAGCAGTCCGATGGTCGTGTCAAATCGGAATTCGAGGTACACGGGACGCCTTTGTTGCGTCTGGCGTTAGAAAGTCGTGCATGGTGGCGAAGCGGTCAGGTAACAGACTCCGACTTGAGTTTCGTCTTGCGGGACAGTTTTATAAGCCGACGGTTTGCATCGGATAAATTGGCGCAATGGTATCCTAATGCACGCCAGGTTTTTCTCTCGGACTACACGCGAGGGGCGGCGCTGACCATTCTTGCCGGCGTCGCGCTAGTCGGCCACGCGGAGGAGCTTTTATGCTTCGATCTGGCGGACATCTTGTTTCACGAACGCACTAGCGCGCTCTCGCTTTTCACAGATATATCGGTGGGAGCAGTCGGTTTGACGTTCCCTTCTAATCATCCGGCCTATTCATACTTACGCAGAGACGCCGCGGGCAACGTTGTCGAGGCGGCGGAGAAACGCGTTATATCGGAAGAAGCTTCCGCCGGCGTCTACTTGTTCCGTTCTCCGGCTATTTATCTCCGGGCGCTTTCCTATGTGCTCGATCATCGTGCGGAACATGTATATCGGGATTTATTCTTTGTCTGCCCGGTTTTGAACGGAGTGCTGGCGCAGGGGTTGAAAGTCCACGGATTAACCGTAAGCGATATAACGGACATAAAGTTGATCTAAAAACTCACGCTCTCAAAGGAGAGTTCTTCGTCCGCCGCATTTGCCGGCTTCTGATCGTAGGTAAAAAACGTGGGCGGGGCGCTACGTGCTGGGCCGCTAAAAAATCTACCTCCGCCTCTCCCCGGAGAAACTCCGCCGGGGAGGGCTGCTTTCGTCGCCGACTATCTGGTCGCGTCTGGCG
>NZ_LUUM01000101.1:0-17826 GCF_001644125.1 Methylosinus sp. R-45379 | reverse complement strand
CGCCGGCAACTGAGCCGGCGTCCGCCGCGTTTGAATTGGTCTCCGGCAGACTGAGCGCTGTCTCCTGGTGAAAGCTCAGCAGTGCGTGCAACACCGATAGCGCGCGCTGGGTGACGCCGAGCGGCTCCTTGGCTTCGGTGAGCGCCCGAAACAGCCGCCATTTGTGGACGACGGTTTCGGAAGCGCCCGGCCTTGCGGCGAAATTCTCGGTCGCGGCCTGGCTCGCCACCATGGCGAGCGACAGCGGCCGCCGCCCGAAGGGCGTCGTTGGACGTGTCTGCATGTTCCTTTGCCTCATTCAGGCAAAAGAAATCCGCTCACCGAAACGGCGCCGACTCTTGACAGCGATTTGCGGAAGTGTGATTCTTCGAGCGCCAACACAAAGAAGGGGCTTCCGGAACGGCGACGTGACGGGGGCCTTTTTCTTTTGCGATCAATCTCCGTTGGTTTCGTGAAACGCTAAAACAGCGCCAGATACGCGGCGCGAAAGAAGCGTCAGCTCCCGCGATCTCCGCCGGCCTTGTACTCCTCATAGAGAAGCTGCAGCCTTTCGGCGACGAAATCGCCGAATTGCGGGACCACACGATCGTCGAATGTGAGCGTCAGCTTTTTGCCGGAGCGCATGATGCGCGCGACGCGCGTCCCATCCTCTGCATTCCATGTCTCGGGGCGAAGGCGGGCTTCGCGAACGCGCAACCGGTCATAGAGGGTTTGGAACCTTTTATCGGTGTCCAAATCCCCGAACGAGGGCTCCGCCACAATGGCGCGCGCCCGCGCGCGATTGTCTTCCACATCGAGAAGCTCGGTCAGCTCCTGCCAGCGCACGCGGCCAAATCCGGGCGCGGGGCCGATCGCGTCGATCAGCGCGCCGGGAACGCGCGTCGCGATGGCGATGAGGCGCGACAGCGCGGCCTTGTCGACATTGAGAGACGCCATGATGATCTCGCGCGAGAATTTCCGATCCTCGAGCCGCGCCGCGAAGCGCGCGCGCTCGATGAAGGTGAGATCGGTCCGTCCACTATTCTCCTGCCCCTGCGCGACGACGAGCTGCTCATCGGTCAGATCGCGCACGACGGCGCGAACCTTGACGCCGAGCTCGCGAGCGGCGCGCAATCTGCGGTGGCCGAAGGCCACCTCGAAACGCTCCGGCGGCTTCGGGCGGACGAGAATGGGAACATTCTGCCCATGCTCGCGGATCATCTCGCGAAACGCCGCATTCTGTTCCGGCGTAGAGTCCATGCGATCGGGCACGAAGGAGGCGTCGATGAGACTGGGGTCTATCTCGACGACGGTTTGGCCTGCGACCAGCTTCTGCTCGATCTGCTCGGCCCGCTTCACACGCTCGGAAATGTCGCCCAAGGATTGCGATATGGCGCCGAGAGCGCTCGATTGCTTGATCGGACGATCGAGACCGAGAAGCGGACGCGCCGGATGCGGCGCTGCGGCGCGCGCCTCCGCCTCCTGAGGCCGCGTCTCCTCCAAAGGCGCGTCGAAGCTGATTTTCCGCGCCATCGTCAGCTTCTCCCCCAAACGCCGCGAATAAGGCCTTCGATCTCGCCATTGACGAGATCCAGCGCTTCGACCGCGCGGTCATAGGTTCCGCGCGTGAACTGCTGCCGCTCGACTTCATAGAGCGTCTGCTTCGTCAGGCCGGCGTCGGCGATCGCCGTGCTCTTCACCATCGGATGCGTGAGCACTCGGGAGCCGAAGATCGAGCGCAGCAGCCCCACCATCGTCGTTTGCGGGCCGTCGCTCGGCTCGTAGCGCGTCACCAGATATCGCATCCAATCATATTGCGTCTCGCCACCAGCGTTGGCGACGACGTCGAGCAGGCTGCCCGTCATGTTCAAGAACTGCGACATGGACATCACGTCGAGCATTTGCGGATGCACGGTGATCAAGACCGCGGTCGCGGCGCAGAGCGCGGAAAGGGTCAGAAAGCCGAGCTGCGGCGGACAGTCGATCACGACGATGTCGTAAGCGAAGCTCACCTGCGAGAGCGCCTCGGAGACGCGCGCGAAAAACAGCGAGCTATTTTCCTGTCGTCCCATGAGCGCCTTGGGCGTCTCATGCTCGAATTCCATGAGCTCCAATTGCCCGGGAACCACGTGCAAATTCGGTATGTACGTGGCGCGGACGATCTCTGCCATGTCGCGACGCTGCGCGTCGTAGCGAATGGCTCCGTAGATCGTCTCGCCTTCGCCGACGTCGAGCTCCGGCTGATGGCCGAAAAAGGTCGAGAGGCTGGCCTGCGGATCGAGATCGACCGCCAGCACGCGATATCCCCGAAACGCCAGAAATTGCGCGAGATGTGCAGCGGTCGTGGTCTTGCCGCTTCCGCCCTTGAAGTTCATCACCGAGACGATTTGAAGAGGCTCGCCGTCCTTGCGATGCGGCACATAGCGGCGCGCGCCTTTGCCATTGCGGTCGAGTTCGGCGCGGAGGCCGTCGATGTCCTCGACCGAATAGGTCCGCCGATTGTTCGGCTGGGCCGGAGGCCCCTTCCCTTCCGCGACGAGCTGTCGCAAATAGCCCTCGTGAATCCCGATGAAGCGTGCGGCCTCCGCAGGGGAAAATCGCCGAATGGTCTTCTGCGCGGCCGGCGGAAAATCCCTGATCTGCTGCGCGCGAAGGCGCATCGACAACTCGGCGGCGTCGGCATTGATCAGCGACCGCAGGTCGTCGGGACCCCGCTGCTGGCTTATGATCGATGTCGGCATTTGACTTCCCTGGATCTGCGGAAATTTCAGCTGTTGGCCCTGAAATGCGCTGATCGAAGTATAAGGGCCGATTCGCTCCACATCGCAAGGAGTTTTTATTTAACGAGAGGTTACCGCCGCGTCCAACGCCTTCGCCGCCAGGCGGCCCTATTCCCCAGTTGCACGCGGACAACTCGGCCGCTTCGATCGCGCCGGCTTCGGCCAACAGTTGCGCCCCCTCGGGAGTTGCACGCGTGCAACTTGAATCGATGCGAGCGAAGTTCTATCACCTAACAATACGACAGAGTGTCGGAGTGGCATTCGCACCCGACCGGGCCTCTGCGGAGAGCCGAATGCCGTGGCGATTCGGGCTATTCGCTTTTCGAGCGCCGCTGTTTCCCACGCGCCCTATGAGGCCGCCCCTCACACATCATCGATCGCGCTCTCGACGACGCCGCAAATCGGGGATGCAATCAACTATCACTCCCCTCACTGCAACCAGCCCTTTTTTGGGCGCATCCACGCCCCCACGCGGGACGCTCTCACGGGGACGAAGGTGGTGTTGCACGTAAATCACCCGCAAGTTTCGACGGGAGGCGTCCAGGGCCACTCATCGGACCTGTTTTGAACCAAAGCGTGTCACGCTCGTTCCTAAGTTGTCCGCGTGCAACTCGGCGGAGAGCGGTCAACCGGCCGTCGCGCGCCCGCGTCGAGATCAAAGCTGGACAGGGCGGTCGAGAGACAACGGCCGCCCGATCAAAAATTCGCTTGGTGAGTGTCGACGACCGAGGCCCAACTTCTCGCTCGCGACCTCACTAGGTCATACCCCATCGCGTCCGCAGTCGTCGGAAGGGATTGCCCCGCAAGACGCCCCCAAGTCGATCCCGAACCGTTCACAAAAGAGGGCAGGGAGCGCGAAGAGGGCGACGTCACTTGACGGGTGGCTAAGCGGAGAGGGGCGATCTTCGGCCTCAGACCATCGCTCGTGAAGTACGAGCGCCATCGTTCCCACCACAGATCTACTTCCGATTTCCGTTCAACCTGCGCCTCGTCGAGGAAAGGCTCCTCGAACGGGAGGGGCGCTCTCTGCAAACACCCGAGGCGAGAAACGGAGTTCACCCTCGCAGCGGAGCCGTTCCTTCGCCGAGAATGTCGAGATAAGCGCGGTAGCTGAAAACGCGACCACGCCGACGGCCCGTGATCTCCGCGACGATGCCCAAACGCTCGAGATCGGCCAGCGCCGCATTGACTGTCGGCGCGCTCAACCCGGCACGCGCGACGAGGTCGTTCGCGGTGACGAACGGATGCAGCTGAAGCAAGTCGTGAATGCGAAGAGATGACCCCGTCCGATCGCTCTCCGCTGCTATCCGCTCCCGGTCGCTCGCGAAAAGACCGGCGATCCGCACGGCCGCTTCGAAGGCCTGATTCGCTGTTTCGGCAACGCCCTCCAGAAAAAATTCGAGCCAGCTCTCC
Organism: Methylosinus sp. R-45379; assembly: GCF_001644125.1. Classification (NCBI taxonomy): domain Bacteria; kingdom Pseudomonadati; phylum Pseudomonadota; class Alphaproteobacteria; order Hyphomicrobiales; family Methylocystaceae; genus Methylosinus; species Methylosinus sp. R-45379. The sequence continues at coordinate 13,654 of NZ_LUUM01000101.1, read as the reverse complement.
CAAGCGCCATTCTCGCGGACCTCTTGCAAAAGACGATAATAGTCCGTGCGATGCGTCTTCAGATAAAGGCTGAGATAGAGGAGGGGAGTGCGCAGCACGCCATTGGCGCACAGGAACAGCGTCACCAGAAGGCGCCCGACGCGACCGTTGCCGTCGAGAAACGGATGAATGGTCTCGAACTGGACGTGAAGCAGGCCAGCTTTGATCAGCGGCGGCAATTGCGATCGAGTTTCGTGAATAAACCGCTCGAAGGCGTCGAGACAGGCGCTGACATCGCTCGGAGGCGGCGGCACGAACAACGCGTTGCCTGGCCGCGTGCCGCCGATCCAATTTTGCGAGCGACGAAATTCGCCGGGGTCTTTCGTCTCGCCACGACCGCTCTGCAGGAGGCGGCCGTGGAGCTCACGAATGAGTCGAAGCGAGAGCGGGAATTCTTCGAGCCGCTCGAGGCCATACATCATCGCATCGACATAATTCGAGACTTCTCGGATGTCGTCGATCGGCTGACCAGACTGCGCCTCGGTCTCGAACCGAAGGAGATCGGCGAGGGTCGACTGCGTGCCCTCGATTTGCGATGAGAGCACGGCTTCCTTGCGGACATACATGTAGAGAAAAAGTTCCTGTCGCGGCAGCAGAACGGCTGCTCCATCGAGCCGGCCGAGCGCACGTTCCGCGGCGCTGAGGCGACCGAGAAGGGGCAGGAGGTCGATGTTCGGGCTCGGCGGCAGAGGAGGGGGAACGAAGGCGCGTACAACTTCGCCGCCGACAGTCGCCTCCACGTATCGACCGAGCCGAGAGCTATGGGAATTCTGAACGCTCATGGGCGCAGCATGACCCAGGCACCTTATTTAAGCAACTGGATGCTTCCTTAAATAGTTGACCTGGGGTTTTAAGGCGGCTTAATTAACTGGGCGCCCCACCGGACCGCCCCCGTCACAGTTGCGACGCCTCCGCGAAACTCGATTCGGCTATAAACTCCCTCATGGCGTCGAAAAACACGCTCAACGCTCAAAACCTCGAAGCGCTCGGCGCCGCGCGGCTCGCCGAACTGTTGATGGAAATCAGCAGTGGCGACGCTGCCGTAAAGCGACGTTTGCGCCTTGCGCTTGCCGGCGCCCGCAGTCCGGCCGACGCCTCACGAGAAATTCGCAAACGCCTCGCCGCGATCTCCCGATTCAGCGCCTTCATCGATTGGCAGAAACGCCGCGCTCTCGTCGACGATCTCGAAACGCAGCGACGCGCAATCGTCGATCACGTCGGACCGGCGGATCCGAAAGTAGCGCTCGATCTCATGTGGAGCTTCACAGCGCTCGCCGCTTCGGTGTTCGCGCGCTGCGACGACAGTAGCGGCACGATCATCGGAGTTTTTCACCAAGGAGCAAAGGACCTCGCTCGCTTGGCCGAGACCGCACGTTGTAACGCAGTGGAGTTGGCCGACCGCACATATCAGGCGCTGCTCGCCAACGACTATGGACAATACGACCACCTCATCGCCACGTTGAGCGGTTCGCTCGGCGACGCCGGTCTCGTGCATTTGAAGCAGCGTCTCATCACGCTGTCCAACGAGCCGACGAAAAAACTCGCGGATCACGAAAGACGCAAAATCGGCTGGTCGTCGAGCGGTCCGATATTTGAAGACGATATCCAGAATCGCCATCAGGCCAGCGTCATCCGGTTTGCGCTGAGCGACATTGCCGACGCGCAGGGCGACGTCGACGCCTTCATCGCGCAATATGACACACGAGCGACGAAATCTCCGAAAATCGCGGCGGAAATTTCTCGACGGCTCACCGCCGCCGGCCGCGCCGACGAGGCGCTGCAGATTGTGGAAGCCGCCGAGCGTGGGCGCGCCGACCGCCCTGAGTTCGAATGGGAAGACGCGCGCATCGCGGCGCTCGACGCGCTGAGTAGAAACGAGGAGGCGCAATCAGCGCGCTGGTCGTGCTTCGAGCGCTTTCTGTCAGAGCGGCATTTACGCGAGCATTTGAAGCGCCTTCCCGACTTTGACGATATCGAGGTGGAAACAAGAGCGCTCGACATCGTCGAAAGCCACGCCAATTTCCAACAGGCGCTGTGGTTCCTGGCGTCATGGCCGGCGCTCGATCGGTCGGCAAAGCTTGTCCTACAGCGCTCCCAGGATCTCGACGGAGATCGCTATGAAATTTTGACGCCGGTCGCCGAGGCCTTGGCTGGAAAACATCCATTGGCGGCGACGCTGGCGTTGCGCGCCATGATCGAATACGCGCTCGATCAGAGTCGAACCAGCCGCTACAAACACGCGGCGCGCCATTTACTAGAATGCGCGGGGTTGGCGGCAAATATCGCCGACTTCGGAAAGCATGAGACGCACCAAGCCTTCTTAGCCCGGATACGCGGCAAGCACGGCAAGAAGACTTCGTTCTGGTCCAACACGGCCTGAGCAAAGGTTCTCATCGGTCGAACGCTTGCAGCGCCGTTAAAGCGGCGCGCGGATCGAAACAGGGCAGGGCGTCATAGGGGCCAAGCCAAGCGCTACATTGCCGACGACTATCCACAACTGTTCGTTTCGAAGCGCATCCGAAGGCTGAAGTTCGCCGCCGCGACATAGTGGTGAGCAGAAGAAAGGCCTGCAAAACGCCCTTTTCGTCGATTCGCGCCGAAAGCTCGCCTCCGGAGCCGTTCCGAGGCTTGCTTTCGGCCAGCCGCGGCGGCGCATTTCGATCAGGGTGACGAAACAGACAAATGTATCTTCTATCACTCAAGCTACATTCGCACTAAATTGATAATCGTCTTGATTCGTGCAGGATTAAAAATGGGGTTAGATCTTCCCGGCTCGGTTTCATTCGAGCCTCTGCAGGCGCCCTTCGAGAGCGCGTCGGACGCCCTCGCGCGTTTCGACGAGCGGCTTCGTTCCAGTCCCGTCGCCGAAGCGTTCATTCTTCGCGCGCATTTCCACGACGCCTGCGCCGCCTTGTGGCGCGCGGGCGAATTCGTGCAGCTCGAAGATCTCGTGCTTCATGACGCCGGAATGGACGTCCGCACGCCGACGCACGAGCTCGTGCGGGCCCACGCCGTTCTACTCACGCGTCGTCGCATAGCCGATCGCGAACCGGCCTGGGCGTTGACGACCGAGGGCCTCGCCAATCTACGTGGGGCAGGGAGATCGAATGATGCGGTGTTTGAGCCAACCGCTGGTTCGGGCGCCATGGACGAAGCGGCGGATGGAGAGCTGGATGATGAGGACGGTGAGACGATCATTACAGGAGAATTCGCCGAAATCGACGAATTGCTGGCGCGAACGTCACGCCCGATAGAGCGAATCCAGCCGGCTCCGCCGAAGCGAGACGACTCTGGTTTGGTCTACGACGAAGATTGGGACGATCAGGCCCGTCTCGCGGAGTGGCGCGAGCGTTTGGGCCGCAGCCAGAACCTTCCGCCATTGATGGCGGCAAGCGTCGCGCTCGATGCTTGGGAGGAGATCGAGCCGTTGCAGCGCAGCGCTTGGCTCGGCTCCTTGCTCGCCGCGGCCTTGCTCCGATCCCGTGGAAAGACACGACATCATCTCACCGCGCTGCATTCTGGATTTCGACAGGCCAAATTTCGGCGAGTCGGCCGGGATGATTTGGAAACTCGATTGATCGCATTCGCATGTGCGATCGAAGCGATGGCGAAGGCGGACTCGAAGGAACTCGACAGATTGACGCTCGCGCGCGAGCTCCTGCTCAGAAAATGCAAAGGCCGAAGAACCAATTCGAGGATGCCGCAGCTCGTCGAATTGTGTCTCGCTTCGCCGGTCGTCACTGTCCCTCTCGCCGCCAAGGAGCTTCGGGTCTCTCAACAAGCCGCCACTACGATGATCGACGAACTCTCGTCGAACCTTCGCGAGTTGACCGGACGCGGTCGATACAGGGCTTGGGCTGTCATCTGATGGATGGAGTATGTCGGACCAAATCTGGGCAATCGACTCGCGTGGGTTCACCGCGTGGCGTCGGAGGTTTTGGCGCAACGCAGGCACGCCGCCGCCTATCGAATCCGGAGGCGCGAATTGCCATTTTCAAGGTCCGTCGCCGTAATTTTCTCGCCGAGAAATGCCTCGTTGATCGCGAAATTCGTCAGCAAATGCGGCGACGGCGCGCAGGTGAAAACCGCAAAGCGCGGACGACTCGTTTGCGGGGCCAGCGTGCTCACGACCGATGCGCAGCAACGCGAGTGTGGAAGAGAAGAGCATCGTGAATAGCATGACGGCGACGGTGCTTTCACGTATGTCATCGATGCGCCAAACATGACCAGCGCCGTCGACGGTATCTCCGCCCGGTCCGATAAGCCAGGGCGTCAGATGAGTGAGACCGGCGCTCAGATAAAGCAAGACGGCCGCCACCCGAAACTCGGGGCTCTGCGCACGGGCTGAATCCAGCGCCGGCTCTTGCCGACGCAGATAGAGAGCATAGGCCTGAAAGAACAGCCACGAAGTCGAGAACCACCCGAAAAAGTTGGAGATCGGCACACCGAAGAAGGCGCCGCCCCTATGCCATATCCATGCTCCAGAGATGGTCGCGCTCGGCGCATCCATGACGACGTCCCATTGCGTCATCACGAAAGCCGCGACGAGGGGTAGAGCGATCACATTGCCTTTCTCGTTCAGCCGTCCGTCGGCGTGGTCGAGCAGGGCGCCGGCGACGACCCATGAGCAATATCCCATGCCGAACCATAGGCCGCCGACGACGAGCGGGATGACGCCGATCCGCGGTCGATCGGCGCCGATCGTGAAGTGATAGAGCCCGAACGGCAGCCCCGTGGCCACGCCAATGTTCTCGATGGTGAACGTTATAGCCGAGCAAATGAGGAGAAGTGCGACGGCGTGCCTTACGCCATAGGCATGGCACGCGAGCCCGAACGCGCAGGAAATGGAGATCGCCGCGAGAATTTGAGCGAAAAGAGTGGCGCTCCACGCGAAACCGATAACAACGACGAGAAAGGAAATTGTCGCGCTCCAAGCCCAAATGCGAACTTTCATGAGCATAGCCTTTCTTCTGGTCATCACCGAAGTCATTCGCATGAGGAAAAGAGACGGAAGAACCACGGCTCTGAACCTCCGTGTCTCAGGGAGCATCTCCACCCGCTTTCGATCAACGAACGCGCAATGAAACGATTGACCCAGCCATGACCGATCAGAGCTGTGGGGCCGTGATGGGCCTCGACGATCAACCGCTTCGCCGCGATCGATCCGCGTGCGGCGACCGCTCGATGCAGGGATGGACTCATTGCTTCGCCGACGCGTGACCAAGCGAACCAGGCCAGGAGCGGCATTCGAAATTGGAGCCGTGGAACGACGTGATGCGGTTCTTCATTGAACATCGCGTCGTATCGAACGTCTCGATCGAGAAAAAGGATGCGCGCCGATTCTCTCGCGCGCGGCAGTTCGCTCGCGAACAACCCGCGAGCAAGTCGCAGCCGTTCGGTCAATTTTTCCGCAGGGCGAGAATCCGGGCAGAGGGGCGCAGCATCGTAATCTTCAACGAAGCGAAGGAAGTCCTCGCGTGAGAAGAGCCCGTCGGATTCAATCGCGACGCGGCCGTGCCGAATGAGGACAATCGTGGAAGCCATAGAAATGCCTTGACTCGCTTCACGCGACCGGACGCGCCGGTGGCGGCGGAGTATCGCCGACCCGTCGCGGGATAAGATGAAGATGCGCGTGGAATATTTTTTGTCCCGCCGCTTCACCGATGTTCGAGCCGACGTTGAATCCGCCTATCGTCGGATCTTCGTCCATCAACATCGTGCGGCATCGTGATGCGAGTTCGTGAACGGCTTCTCGCTCAGCCGCGGAAGCCTCGAATATGTCGGCGACATGACGCTTTGGAATGACCAATGTGTGCAGGGGGCGTATCGGAAACTTGTCACGGATGGCGATGGCGAGTTCGTTTTCTGCGACGAGGGTCAGCGACGACACGGCGCAAAATGGGCAGTTTGGGCTGGACATGGGAACTCCAATCGGCATAATATTATTGCATTACGATAATTATTTATCTATGGCAATAACGGAATGCCGAGGTCCACATGGACAATGTCACGCTCTTTCCCTCTCGGCCGATAGCTGCGACGCAGGATCAGCCAAGACGGGTCGCAATCCGACGCAGAAGCGACCTGCTCGCGACCGCGCTGACCGTCGCCTTCGCATTGGCTGCAGCGTTTACCCTGACGCTCGCCATGGCGGCGCTGCTCTATGACGGGCCGCTGCTCTCTTTTGGTCCGGGAGGACTATGGATCGGACGAGCGCCCGATCCGGCGGGCGGCCGCGTGGCTCTCTCGGCCTTTGCCCCGAGCCAGCGGCTGGCGGGCGCCGTCGCCATCTGCCTGCTCACTGCGCCGATCATGTTCATTCTTCACGAGGCGCGCGGGTTGTTTCGTCTCTATGCCGATGGGATCGTGTTCGCCTTCGAAAATGCGCGCCGAATAAAATTCATGGGCGTAGGCCTCATTCTCTACTCGGCCGCGCCATTCGTCGCCAATCGCGTCATCATGCTCGCGGGCGTGACGAGTGACCCGATCTGGTTTCACCTCGACGAGGTCATGTCGTTGATCTTCGGCGCGCTGGCATTCGTCATCGCCGACGTCATGGAGTTCGGTCGTGAGATCGAGCAGGAACGGGATGGATTCGTCTGATGCCGATCATCATGCGCCTCGACGTCATGCTGGCCAAACGCCGGATGCGCTCAAAGACGCTCGCGCAGGCGATCGGCATCACCGAGGCGAATCTCTCTCTCCTCAAATCGGGCAAGGTGAATGGCGTTCGCTTTTCGACGCTCGCCGCGATTTGCCACTATCTCGACTGCCAACCCGGTGACCTGATGGAATATACGCCGGATGACGAGGCGGGATCCTTGAAAGACGCCGTTTGATTCATTCTGTGGCTGGGCTTCGCCATGACCGATTTTCCTCGTTGTCCGCTTTTGGTTGTTCCCTTGCTTCTGAGTTGCGTTGTCGCGCCGGCCGAGGCGGCGCGAAAAGGCCCTCCGCCGCAAACGGCCGCGGCTTTCACGACTGGCGAAATTCCTATGATCCTCGACACCAGCCGTGTTTTGCTGGACGTCGCCTTCGAGACGCCCGAGGGGGGAGCGCGTAAGGCGCTCGTTTGGTTCAACATGGGTATGGCTGCGCCGGTTCTGACGCGGACGCTCTATCAGGAGTTGGCCATCGACCGAGGGCGACCGCTACGACTCTGGGTCGGGGACCGCGCGATCATGGCGGAGGCGGGCGACGTCGTGGATGGCGATGGCGGACTCGGCGTTCCGGACTTTCGACATCTCTTCGCGCCCAAGCCGGTCGAAGCTATGCTGCCGACGAGCCTCTTACAGCAGTTCATTGTGACTCTCGACTATGGTCGTCACTCCTTCGCTATCGCGGAGCCCGGGACCCGAAAACCAGAGGGCGTCGCCGTTCCGTGCGATGTCAATTTAAAGACCGGCGTCATCGCGATCCAGGCCAAAATCGGCGAAAGCGTTTACCCGCTCGCGCTCGACGCTGGCTCCGGCTACAGCTGGGTGCGAGGTGATGTCGCGAGGGGCTGGATGGCGCAGCATCCTGACTGGCGGCGCGCTTTTGGCGCGGTCGGCCCGGCCAACGCCAATATGGTTGATTTCGCCTTCGAGAAGGACGGCGTCGAGTTCCGCGTTCCGAGGATGACGGTCGGCGCGCTCTCCCTCGACAATGTCGGCGCACTGGCGACCGCCCCTATACTCGGCGCCTTCGCCGATGGATTGCTCGGAGACTTCTTTTGGGACAATTGGAGCAAGGCGGCTCCGAAACCCGTCATCGGCTGGCTCGGCGGCAATGTGCTCAAAGATTACAAGCTGACAATCGACTACCCGAACCGAATGACCTATTGGCAAAAGCAGCGGAGCGTTGATTTGCACGAACTCGATCAGCCGGGTCTTACCCTCGTTCGGCGCGATGATCGCTACTTCATCGGCAACTTTGTTCGCAAGGCGAGGACCGCCGGAGCCGATGCAGTCATAGAAGGAGCCGAAATCGGCGACGAACTCGTCGCAGTCAACGGCGCTGAAATTCGGGGCGCCGGTAAGGAGGCTGTGTTGTCGAAGCTCCATGGCGCGCCGGGGGATCGTCGTCGGCTGCTGCTGGAGCGCGACAACGCGCGGATCGAAATCGACGCGGTGATCTCGGGATACGATTGATCAGTGCAAAACGTCCCCTTCGCCCAACCGCCTGATAGACAGGGTGCGCGCCACGGACTCGGACTATCATAGTTTGATCGAGACCAATGTTCTCGGCTTCACGGACCTGTTGGCGCGTATCGTCAGCATCTTCAAACTTCGCCGATCCAAGACAGCGATTCTCGCGATTTCCAGTCTTTGCCCCAGAACCGGCCCACCCGCAGCCGGATCCAGAATTCTGTCCGCTGGGCGATAACAGCTCACCGGCACTCTCCTCGCCGGGCTCGGTCCGTGACGCCGCCTCGCAACATGAGACGGCAGGCATATCGCTGTGGAACATCCGGCAAAGCGGCATCTCGCCTTTTTTGATAAAAAGGTCTCGCGGCGCCTCGCATTCCTGGACTGCGGCAGCGCAGGTTCTCGGGCGTCTAGCTTCCCAACGAGCATTTTTTCTTTTCTCTTATTCTTCTGAGGAACAAATGAGTGTCGAAAGTGAAAGCAGAATAGGCAGCATCCACATCGTTTCCCCGCTCGAAATTCACGATCTGGAAGAGCCGTTGTTGGCCGTGAGCGTATGGGCTCCGGCTGACGATTTTCGCGCGCGTCTAAATGGTCGAGATGTGACTTGCCGTTTCAGCGAACCGGTCTCCGGGGTACGAAGCGCCGTTTTCGAACGCGGCACGGATTTCGATCTCGGTCCGGGCACATTCATGGCGGCAGTCGGCGAATGCAGTACTGCGACTCAGGAGACGGTCGGGTTCTCTTTCACTGCGTGGCAAATCACCGAATCCGGTCACGCGCAATTGGAGCTCGATGAAAATCGCCAGACACGGGTGAAGCGAGCCGTCCTCAACGGTCTGGTGCTGTTCGAGCATCCCGGATCGGGCGCGAAGGTTCGCGTCCACTCCGATCGATTCCGAGCAGGAGTAGACCTCAGCGCAGATGACGGACTCACGTACGGGGACAATCTTCTCGTAGTGGATGTTCCGTGCGGCGACTATGTGTCGAGCCGAATAGCGCGCTCGATCACTGTCGCCAAGACTGCTCCACTCGCAGGAGCAGGCCGGAGTCGAATCGTTTCCGTCGGCAATTCCATAACTCTCGACGGTTCAGAATCGAAATCTGCATTCGACGGCAGCCGTCTTCGGTTTCGTTGGAGCATTGCCGAAGGACCGACCGGCGCTCAGGCGGAAATAAGCGATCCGGCGAATTCGCAGGCAAGGTTCGTCGGAAATACGCCGGGCCGCTACCTTGTACGACTCGCGGTCTCGGAAGTTCTGAACAGCGGAGACGAGGCGCCGGCGGACGAACTCATCGGCGTGGACGAGGTCGAGATTGCGGTTGTTCCGACCGATGATCCGATGGGTCTGCCTATTCAAACCATCGACGAGCAAGGCGATATTCGGATCGGGAGCCGGAACTATGGATCGACCTCCGAATGGCTACGCATGCTCGTGCTCGATCAGACGGTTCTGACCGAAATCAGCGATCTCTCCTACAATGAGAACGACTTGCAGAAACTGCAGGCGGACATAAATCGGCTTACCGGCGACGAGATCGTAATCGTGACCGCGCGCCCTCAGGGCCACAGGACTCCTGGAGCGGTCGACGAAAAGCTATTTCGAGAAATCCTCGGGAGCATCGGCGCCGTTGCAGAAAGTCCCGACGGCGCCTGGATTCTGGCCAAACGACGTTTTTCGGTCATCGGCCGCAAGGGGCTCAACCCGGGCCAGGCATGGCAGAACAGCACAGATCTTTCGGCTTCGGATTCGGGAGGGAGCCTGAAAGGCTATCTGCAAATGGCGTCCGGCAACGCGTTCTCCTTCGTTTCCCCCGAAATGCTGGCGCTCGATACCGAGGCGAGCGGATCGGACGGCTACACTCGCAACGTGATAAAGATCAGCGACCGAGCCTTTCCTTCCGAGAGCATCCAGAATGGCGCGACGGCGCTTCAGCTGGTCGCGCTCGATGGCGAACGATTAGACCTGCGCGCCAATCTCACTTTCGAACTCTGCCTTCCCAGGGGGGCCGCTGTGGAGGGGGAGAGAGGAGACCCGAAACACGGAAAGTTCGGCAGCGGCGTCAGCGGTCTTGCAGCCGCGCTGGATTACTTCCGCGCCGAAGCGTCCGGTGCGCTTCTCGTGCTGCAGACCTTCGGTCAGGGACAGTGGTGGGGCAATACGCCCAACGGCTCTCCGAGCTGGGCCAACGACGACGTCGAAGCAAAGAATTTTCCGACATGGGACGGCAGGCTTTTCGCCGTATCGGATGGGTCCGAAAATCCCGCGAACGCCCTCTATCGGGTTTGGAACCCGGGCTACCCGACAGTAGCCGGACAGATCGGCGCGCTGACCAGCGGCGCAGGCCACGACATCGTCACCGCGTTCGGTTTCCAGCAGTACAACCAGGGCACGTCGAACGGCGGCCTTACGGTGGTGGCCAGCACTCATCCCTACGATGGCAGGCGCAACTTCATCCAAGGGCAGACCGGACAGGTTCAGTCGCGCCCTCGGTTGGTGGGCACGCTGATCCGCACGCGGCAATGGCAGTGGAGCGTTCAGACCAGCTCGTCCAGCCCTGAATTCGAAACGACGCGGCTATGGGAAGTGGCGTTCGGGCCAGCAAAGGACTGGCCCTATGCGGAAGGCGCCGGATATCGGGCTGCGATGGCCCATATTGCCGATCAGCTCTGGCCGGGCTCCGGAATTGTCGACCTTCGTCCGCAATATGTGCTGAAGAAATCCGCCGATTGGGATGGCCTCGCTCTGGCGACCGGCAATTTGCAATACCCGGCCGGGAGCGCTTTTACGGAAGCCGAGTTCGACGATGTGCGTACGCAGCTCGTAACCGAGATGCTCTATGTGGCGGCGATGAAGAACATCGTCACGCAATGGCGCCGGGTATTCAGGGACGCGACATTCAGCGGCTATGTCGATTTGCAATCGATAGCCCGAACGGTCATCGACAATGCGCTCGCGAACGCCAAAAGGCATGAGCATGAGACGACGAGCCTCGATTGGTTGGACATCGTCGGGTATTCCTTGTCCGTCGCATCCTCTATCTTGGGCTTCACTCCGGCCGAGGAGATCGCGGCGCCGCTCGGCCTCGTTGCGAATGTGTTCGGACTCGCCTCCGCTTTGAGCCCAGGTCATGAGAGCGGCGGCAGCAGCCGACCGAACTCTCAAAAGATATGGAACCGGGCGGACCTCCTCGCGCAGGATTTGCTCGCGCGTTTCGATCAACTGGTCGACCTCACGAACCACATCGAAGACATCCTTTTCAGCAACTGGGGCAAGCTCGAGCAAGCCGGCGCGCATGCGAATGGATCATGGGCGTTCGGAACCGCTGTTCAACGCACATTCGCGCAGGCGATCGCAGTGTCTGCGAAGCGCGCCTTCTATAGAGCCTTGCTGCCGCTCACTTACGAACAGTGGGTCATCAGCCCCAATCGGACCGGCGCGGAGAACGATCCACAATGGGGGCCGGATGGTCTCGAACTGCCTGGGCGCAATTATCGATCCTGGGGGGCTGGGGACGGCGCCTATCCTCATCCGCCGGGGCACTACCCGTTCGCGAACAGCCCGGACGGCGCACTGCATTACGGCGGCGTTCACGGATGGACTCCGCCCGGCAGCACGACCCCGCCCGCGGCCGACGACCAAGTCTGGTACGAGATCCGTGTGTTGAAAAGCAAGGATGACCCTTTGGTCATAAAACCGAACGAATACTATCGGGGCGGCAATCCGACGATATGGCAGGATGGAAGCAATCCGCCGGCTAGCCTCGTAAATCCGCTGTTCGAACCCATCGATCCGAGCGACGTTTCCGGCAACCCGATAAAACTGGGCATCGACAAAACGCACTTCTTTGGTGACTTCAATGACGGATGGGGATGGAGAAAAGCCATCGCGTCCTAGGTCGGTGGAGTGCGCTTCGGCTTCGGCCGGGCGTTGAACCAGCGCTGTTTGATGGACACGCAGGCGAATGGGATTCGCCTAGAGGTCGTTCCTCGCCAGCACGGCGCCCGTGAGCTGCGAGACCCAGCGCGACGCTTCGGCGTCCGGCTGCGGATGCGAGGGGCCGCCGCCTGGGGGCGCGCCGAGAACTTTCTGCTCGCCGAGCTTGCGCGCCTCGCCGGGCGAAACGCCGAACTGTCGACGGAATGCGCGAATAAAAGTCGCATCCGAAGCGAACTCGCACTCCAAGGCGATATCGAGGATTCGCCACGTGCGGAAAGCGGGCGAGATCAGCATGGCGAAGGCGCGGTGCAGGCGCCTTTCGTGAATATAGCTCATCGGGCTTTGCGGCGCGAAAAGACGATAGAGGCCGGCGCGTGACAAATCAAACTCGCGGCAAAGAGGTTCGACCCCGAGCGACGCCACGCCGAGATTGTTCTCGATATGAGTCTTGATGCGGGCGCGCAATGATTCCTGGGAAGCGCTGGCCGGCGACTGGTCGTCTTCCCAGCGCCGATTGCATCCTCCCGCTGCGAGCTGCGCCAGCGATTGGACGGCCGCTTGACTTTCACTGTGCGTCAGCTCCAAAGCGCAACGCCGCAACGCGAGCATGCAGTCGCTCAGCATGCGCGTATAGGGCGCTTCACGCGGCATGATTCTGACCGTAGGTCCGCTATCGGCCGCGCTTAGCAGCGGCGCAAGCAACACCCTCGGCAGGACAAAGCTGATGTTTCGGGTGACGCCGTCGTCTGCCTGCATTTCCCGCGTCAGGCTCGGCTGTCCCATGTCGATGAGACTGACGTCTCTGGCCCGCTGAAGATAGGTGTGGTCCGAGGCCAAGAATTCGGCCCCGCCGCCGAGATACATGACCAGTTGAAAATGATCGATCCCGCGCGCCACATGTCTCGGCGTGCGGTCGTAACGAAGAGCGCTCGACCGCGCTTCGAGCAACAGCGCGCCGCTCAGGTGCAGGGTCGTCGAAGAGACGCGAAAATCCTTCGTCTCTCCGAGCACGATCACATCGCAAATGTCCTCTGTGAGTTGGCGAAAACGCTCGAGCGCGAGATCGGGCGAAGCGAAGTCGCCACTCGAGAAGCGCAGCGGCTGCTGCATGTCGGTGGGCGGCGGATGCTGGTTCATGCTCGAGATGCTGAAATAGTCGACGAATGGCCGAGCGTTACTCCGGAGCCGGGGGATTTGCAAATGGATCGGCTCGAGCCAGCGGGCTAAGGATTCCGCATCCACCCACTATCGAGAGAGGCCGGCTTCACGCTGTGGCGCCCTCGGGCATGAGACGCTGGGCAAGTCGGACCGCGACGCTCGGCAAAGCGCCGCAGTGCAATTTTCAGCGTAGCTCCAGATCGCGTCGATCCGACGTCGGGGTCCGAGTCGGCGTCCAGACGGGCGCCCGATCTGCATGTTTTCGCTCTCATGAGCGTCTAGCCGCCAAGTGATGATTGCGGTTCATTCCGCTACGCTTTTTGCCAGCGGCGACCGCTTTGTCGGCGTGGCCGAATGACCGCAAATGCCCCCTTGCAGACCTGTCGC
>NZ_LUUM01000100.1:0-2470 GCF_001644125.1 Methylosinus sp. R-45379 | reverse complement strand
TCCGAATGGTCGTGAGGGCGTCGGAGCAGACATCTTTGAGCGGCCTCACTGGCTCACCCGTCTGAAGAAGCCGATGGGCGCGCCAGCGGTTGCAGACAACCGCCGACCGGTTCCTTGTCCAGCACAAAAGAGACCGCGCGACCTTTGTCGATGATCTGCGGGCTTCGACGGCAGATCATCGAGATCTGGCCCAATATCGGCGTCTCAGCATTGTTCAATATCTCAAGCGACCATGACTGATTTATAGACATCTAGCTAGTCACCAGCGTCAGTTTCCACACGCTGCTCTAGCTCGAATTGTCGCAAAGCCGCACTTCCCCATCTAGTATTCGCGAATTCACGCATATATTCGGTCCGTTTTCTACAATTATTTGGACTCCACGCGTGCCGTAAGAGGTTTCCTCTGTAGTCCTTATTTCTCAGAAGCTTATTAAACAGCAACGCGCTATTATCCTCTAACACCGCCTCAAGCTTCGCTCTAAAATTGCTGTTTTGCAAGCTTGCATTATCTCTTTTGGTTAGCAATGTGAGATTACCCCAGTGGTTCAAATATGGCCTCATTTCTTTAATGCGGTCTTTTACAAGCTTGTCATCCGCGTCCTGCGGGTTACGCGGAAAGATGTGCTCCACTTCAAGCTTCCTGAAAGTTGCGTCCCACTGGTCGTTCGTTTGAACGCTGACGTCCTGTCGAGTCTCTGGCCACTCGGCTGCCTTGAATAACCACTTGCCGTATTCCCAGAAAAAATAATGAATCACGCGATAAAACCGGTCGTATGCGCTTGGGTCGTCGAAAGCCGACGACGCTAGGTATTCTGGCGTGGTCGTCTGGGCGGATTGTGGATCGAGGCGTTTCACCTCCTCCATGTCCCACCAGGGGCAAGCCTCCCAGAACAGTTCATGAACCGCGTCGCGAAGCTTCAGATCTTTTCGGAAAATACGCTTTGCAATGCTCCATTTAGCGGTTCTACTCTTATTTGATTGGCTGTGCACTAATACTTCACGGAAACAGACGATTTCAACCAGCTTGACAAATGTCACGGTATCAGGGCGCTCTCCCCATTGTTTCAAAGCCGCAATCAGAATTGGTAGAAAATTTGCCTCCCGACGCAGTCGGTTGAAAGAAACAAGCGCATCCTGCAACGGCTGATAGTCAATAATATTATGACGCGGCGCCGTGACCTTCCTCCAAAGAATAGATACCTCTTCTAGAGAATGAATATAATCTCTTACGCTATTAGATATCTCGTTAAAAAACTTGATTTCGTCGTTCCTATAATCGAGCGTCCTCTTTCGCAGGAAGTCATCTACCTCCTGCACCATGTTTGAAAAATCTGTTGTTTTGGTGTACTCTGGATCGAATAATATCCAATGATTTCTCAGGAAAGAATCGGGATCGACCTCACCTTCGTCGGAAAATGGGTTCAGGTTTCTAAAAATAGCCTGAAAGCGATCCTTTATTTCACCCTCCAATGCCGACCGTATGCAAGCATTTGTAATTTTTGATGACCAATCAAAAAGCCTGTTTTTTACCAGATCGATGTTTGCCACCTCCCTTCCACGCATATTTACTCTCTCAAATAAAGAGGTTCCACCCTGTAGGTCTTCAGAACAATAAAGTATCATTTGAGATTTCTTGATATGCTCCGCGGTAACGCAATCCCCTCGCTGTTCGAAAAACATATGCGCGTCATATAGAAGCTTTTGTGAATAGCGCGACGGGATTCCTACTTGCTCACGATTGAACAGTTTCTTTAGCCACACGCCATCAGGCTCTTGCGGGATGATAAATAGCTCACTTCGTCCGTCATCGAAGCGCCTCACAATTGAAGTGTCCTGTAAAGCGCTCAGGAGGATCGCGAGCGTTGTCAAACGTTGCTGCCCATCAATTACTTCGTATTCGTCCCCAGTATTCGAGAGAACGCACATTCCTAAGAAGAGAGGTTTCGAAATGGCTTGCGTTTCGATCAGGTCATTAATTAACGATTCCCACTGGGGCATCCCCCATGCGTAAAGCCGCTGAAATGCCGGCACGCGAAACGTTGCGCCGAGAATGTCTTGTAACGTAACTAATCGTGCCTTGTTAGGTGCAACCAGTGGCATTATGAGAGCCTCCCTCAAGTAATGATTCTGAAGGAACCATAGCTTGTTGAAGAAGGATTTTGTAGCAGCAGCGAAGCAGCCCTCTCGAAAACGCCATGAGAACAACTCCGATGATCTGGACGCACAAAACCAATAGGCGTCAAGCGGCAATGACCAACCCCGTCAACGCTGGGCGGTAATGGGCCACGAGAGTAGCGACTTTAGTTGTTGGAGATCAATGTCGGAATCTCGTCCGCCTTGGCGTCAATGGCCCAAGCCATATTGCGGCAAGCGGCAATCTTCATGTCCGACGACTCCACGTTACTCACGACGCCTTCTTCGGCTGCGCTCGGCCAGCCAGTCTTTGACCGCTTCTTCCACGATCTCATAG
>NZ_LUUM01000099.1:0-1059 GCF_001644125.1 Methylosinus sp. R-45379 | reverse complement strand
GGCCTGGACTATGTCATAGTCCGGATCGGTGGAGTTGACCGCGCTCTCGTCGACGACGATCGCGTTTTTGTCGGTGATCGAGATCATTTTGCGCTCCGTCGCGACGATCGGCTGCGTGAAATTGGCGGTGCCGTTCCGAAGGCGCGGATGCGCCTCGGCGCCAAGCGCGCTCATCGATAAAAGGATGCCAAAATGAATCGTGAGATCACGAAGCCATTGTCGCATAAATGTGTCTCCCGCGGGCTGCTCTAGCTCATATTCGAGATCGTCGCACGTCTTCACCGCTGATCGCTTCAAGAAAATCGCAGCGAAAGCCCCAGGCTGTTGCAATCGTGCGAACTCTTGGCGGAGGCCTTCCGGCGAAGGACCGCTCCTGGCGGGACCTCCCCCTTCGGGACGGAGACGAGGAACTCTGACCCAATGCAGCCATTGGTTCCGGTGTCACTCTACCTACGGGGCATGAGCGAGCGCCTCGGGCTACGGGCGGTCGATGAGCTGCCTCGGGATTTGCAATGGTACCGGGTACCGGCATCCTCTAGCGGCGAGGATGGCGCCTCAGGGCCGGATTACGACGCAATATGTCAGCGAGCCAAGGAACAGCGGCTTCGGCGGCCTCATATGCGGCCGTTGATGAGGCATAGGTTGACCCTGAATAATAGCCGAGCGGTGTCCATTCGCCGGCGTCCTCGACATCTCGCCGAAATTCCTCAAATCCAAAAGTGCCATCAGGCCGACAAAAAACATCGACGCATTTTCCGCGTTCGTTTTCCTCGACGCTCGCGAACACCACCCACGACTTGTCGATTCTTTTGGACATGGGCCCAAACCTACCCTCAAGCGTGAACAGAAGCTAAAGGCAATAGCTACGGAAAGGGGCATCCTCCCCTTCCCGAAGGCGACCTTCCCTTTCGGGAGCGCAAAAAAAACGACCCGAAGCGGTCATTTGCGGAATCGGGCAATGGGCCGAGTGGCGCTCCGCATCGCACTGGAAACGGCCGGTCCACGCTTAGGGCGCCGTCCCTCCTGGTGACGCTCGAAGTCGAGGCCTGCGTATCCGAT
>NZ_LUUM01000098.1:0-2734 GCF_001644125.1 Methylosinus sp. R-45379 | reverse complement strand
AAATTCATCATCACGCTGGACCATGCGTAAATCAGCAGCATAGCCCACAGCCAGAGCCCCCCCGCTCTGTGGAAATCGAAATTGACACGGTAGAGCGAGCCGCTCCATTTCACGAGCCATGCCGGTTTCCATCGAGGGAAAAAACTCTTGCGAGAGCGTCCGCGTGCGCGCGGCAATGTGAGCGCGAAGGCGACGAAGCAGTCGATCGTCCAAACGAGTGCGACAACACCGAGAATCCACCCACCCGGATCGTCGAGAGCGAGCGCATAATGAAGCTTGTAGACGAAGGGCATGACCTCTGCGCGGCGCGTCGGGAATACGCCGAATTTCAGTCGGCCCAATTCGACGCCTGTCACCGTGTCGAGATAGATCTGGTCGAAAGCGAGTGGAGGCGCCCCTTCGAGCGCCTCCATCGTCACCCAGGCTGTGCCTATGTAACCGAGGTAGACCTGCGTTGCTCGCGCCTGTGGCGCGAGCGCTTCGGCGCGACGCGCCAGAATGGCGGCGTCCAACTCTATCCCGGCGTGGGGGCCGGGATAGAGATCGGGCGTGATCCAGTGGTTGATTTCGTTCCAGAACGCCAGAAGGCTTCCGGTTAGACCCACGACGATCAGAAATCCCGCGATGGCGACTCCGGCCCAGCGATGCAGCCGAACGAGCGCTGCGCGGATCATTTCAATACTCGACCTTGAGAGAGCCGATGACCTGAAAGCGTTCGCCGGGGAAGATCGAAAGACGCGGGTCGAAATTGGTGAACTGATCGGCGCCCTGATAGTATCTGGTGTCGGTCAGATTCTTGAAATTGAGCTGGGCATTCCAGTTTGTTCCTTCGTATTTCCATTTATAGCCGACCATCGCATCGAGGACGGCGTAGGCGGGAAGCTGAAACGTGTTCTGGTTGTCGCCCTGGCGGATGTCGACATAGCGGACGCCGAGGCCGAAGCTCGCGCCTTCCTTGGACGCGTAGCCGTTCCAGTCGTATTTCGCCCAGATCGAACCGGAATTGCGCGGCACATTCGGCCACCACCGCCCGGAGACATCGACATAAGTCCCGAGATCAGAACTGTAATCGGAGAGCTTCAGTATCTTTGTCCGTGTATGCGCATAATTGCCGATCACGCTGAGATGATCGTCGATGCGGCCGGAGATGTCGAGCTCGATCCCTCGACTGCGCACATTTCCGGTGATCGAGGTGTTGAGCGTGCTGAGGTCCGCCGTCGCAATGTTCGTCTTGGTGAGCTGATAGAAGGCGAGCGTCGCCGTCAGCCTATCGTCGAAGAATTTTCCTTTGAGTCCTCCCTCCCACTGCTCGGAAATTTGTGGGCGGAGAGGTTGTCCGTTGGCGTCCTTGCCGTTGTTGACTCCGAAAGAGTTCGACCAGTCTCCGAACGCCGCGAGCCACGGCGTCGCCTCGAATAGAACGCCCGCGCGCGGGCTGAATCCATGCTCGCCGTATTTTGGAACATTGACCTGCTCCATCGTGGTCGGGGGATTTCCAAAAAAATCCGAATAGCCGTAGCCATGCACGGCGTAGTCCCACCGCCCGCCGCCGATGATATGGAGCCTGTCGAACAGCGTGATATGATCCTGCGCATAGAAGCCGGAATTTTGTTGCTTGAGCCGGCCTGGCTGGCAGCCGCTGACTTGGGCGCACCAGGAGTCGAGGTTCGCTTGGGTGAATTTCCAGGACGGAACGCCGCGCCAGGGCGCCCATACATTGACGTCGAGGTCCGGGTCGGCGACATATCCGCCGCCATAAGTCCGGTACTCGCCCGTGACCTTATTGAAGTCGTAACCCAGAAGAACCTCGTGCCCGACGCCGAATGTGTCGAACTTGCCGATCACGTCGGCGTTCCACGCCCAGTCGCGCTCGTGGTAGTGCTGCGCGAAGACATTGCGGTGCAAGACTCCGGTCGCGGGATCGAAGGCGGAAGAATAGGCGAAGCCGTCGACGGGGACGAGATTGATGTCATCGTCCTTGTAATTGCGGGCGAGAAAGCGACCATTGAATGTCCATGACATGTCTGCGTTCTCGTATATTTTGTGCTTGACGCTGACGCCGTTGAAAAGCGTCAGGAAATTGCTGTAGGGCAGGTTCGGATCCTGCAGGTTCCGCGTGGTGGGGATCTGGATCGGCCGATTTCCCAACGCAATGACGCCGGACTCCTGCTTGAAGCGCTGCTTGGAGACCTCGACCTCATAAGTGATTTCGGTCTGCTCGAATGGTCGCCACGTCACCGCGCCCGCGAAGTCGAAGCCATCCCCAGAGACGAAGTCTCTGGAGGTCGAATCATAGCTCTGGAACGCCCCCGTGAAACGGTAGAGCAGCGTCTTATCGTCATTCAGCGGGCCTGTGGCGTCGACGAGCGTTCGATACAGCGCCGACGAGCCGATCTGCTGCTCGACCGAATAGTGCGGCGTAGCCGACGGCTTCTTGGTGTTGAGCGAGATCATGCCGCCAGGATCGCCCTTGCCATAGAGCATGGCGGCTGGACCCTTGAGCACTTCGATGCTCTCGACATTGGAGGGGTCCAAAGGCCCGAGCGCCAGGAAGACGAATGCGCCTGGGCCGGCGCGCAGCTCATTGCGGAATATCGAAAAGGTACGGAATCCACGAATATTGTAGACCGCATTCCCGCCGAGCGCCGGCTCGAACCAGACGCCGCTGACGTTCTGGAGCGCCTCTCGGACGGAGTTCTCCTTGCGATCGTCGATGACGGCGCGGGGCACGACC
>NZ_LUUM01000097.1:0-1857 GCF_001644125.1 Methylosinus sp. R-45379 | reverse complement strand
GCGCCTGAAATCCATTATGCCCCCACCGAGAATCTGGAACGCCTCGATGTAGCGCTTCTGCGCGCGGCGCACGTCAAGATCGACCTCGCCGCCTATGTGCTGACGGACTGGCCCGTCATCGACGCGTTGATCGACGCGCATCGACGCGGCGTCGTGGTCAGAATCGTTCTGGACCCCAGCCAGGCGAGCGATCTCGATCGGCTGCGAGAAGTGTCGCAGAGCCTGCGTACGAGCCTGCCCGGTCCTTTCATGCATCTGAAATCCTATTCCGTCGACGACATGCTGTTGCGGACGGGCTCCGCGAATTTCACCGCGTCGGGGATGAAGCAGCAGGATAATGATGTCGTGGTCATCCGCGATCGAGCGGCCGCCCAAACGTTCGAGGCGCGTTTCGAGCAAATCTGGTCGGCCGCAAAGCCGGTCCTTCCTCCCAGCCCCGCTTTCGCCTCACGGGTCGCAGTTCCCCCTTCGACGAAACCAACGGCGCCGGCGAACTGCGAAATCAAAGGAAACATCAATCGCAGTGGCGAACGTATATTCCATAAGCCCGGCGAGCCATTCTACGCCCGCGTCAAAATCGACCAGAATTCCGGAGAGCGCTGGTTCTGCTCGGAGGAAGAGGCGGTCGCCGCGGGTTGGAGACACGGGCGCGTCAATTGATCCCGTGAGACGGAATGCTTTTCGAAGCCGGCAGAATTCGCGTAGACGAGAGCCATACCCTCGAGGATACCTCGATTGCAACCCTGGTTTAGACGGTCCATGCGCCGCGCTGCGCGGACCTTCGCCTTCATCCTCCTCGCGCCGATCGTTCCGGCTGCGCTCTATCTCGCCGTCGCAGCGATCGCGAGCCGCACGCCGGTGAACGACGACTGGCGCGAGCCGGATGGCGGCATAACCATCTACGTACAGACCAATGGCGTGCATACCGGCGTTGTCGTGCCGGCGAAAGCCGCCGGCGTCGATTGGAGCAATCGCATCCACCCGGGTGATGCACCTAGTTGGGCGACCACGCCGCGCTGGTTCGCTTTCGGCTGGGGCGATCGGGACTTTTATCTCAACACGCCGACCTGGGCGGAGTTTTCACTCCTCCGAGGACTGAAGGCTGTGACGGGGCAGGGGTCGACGCTGGTGCATGTGGACCTCCTCGAGGACGTACGCCCGGACGAGACAGTTCGTCCGCTGCGGCTCACGCCCGAGCAATACCGCCGCCTCTCCGCCTTCATCGATGCGACGTTCGCAGACCGGCGCGAGGTCATCCACGGCTATGGCCAGAACGACGTCTTTTACGGCGCGCGCGGCCATTACAGCGCGTTTCGAACCTGCAACGCCTGGACAAACGAAGCTCTGCGCTCCGCCGGCGTTCGCACGGCGTTGTGGAGTCCAATCGATGACGGCGTCATGCGCTGGGCTTCCCAACCGGTAAGGTGATGGCGGCTCGAATACGCCTCTCTGTCCTATCACCCTCCCGACCGAGGCGCGGGAACGCGTGCGCTCGAAAATCGCAACAGACGTGGCTGCGCCTCACATCGGCGATTGGAACACCATGATCCAACGCGCCAAGAGCGGGCATGCCGATTTTCGGATTGCGCCCAGGGCGAGCGTCTTTGGAACGGCTTCGGAAAGTGCCGAAGCGGCGAAGACGCAGGTCTTCTCCCCGCGTCAGGCGGACAGCACTTCCTCGAGCGCAGCCGACCTCCCTTTCCAAAAGGATGAACGAAGGAATATTCTACGATCATCAGCGCTTTTCCGCGGCTCCGACCTGTAATATCATCGGGATATGCCGAACGATCTATTTCAACCGTTGGAGACGGACCGCCTCCGCTTGCGCTGTGTCGCCACCGAAGATGCCGCCGCGAC
>NZ_LUUM01000096.1:0-1648 GCF_001644125.1 Methylosinus sp. R-45379 | reverse complement strand
GCCATCCACGCCACGCCGCTTCCCCTTATCGGCGATTGGCCGATGCGGATTCGAGTCCGCCAATGCGCTTGGCGAGAGGTCGCTCGTCAGGCGCGTGTAGAGCGTTTCATCCTTCATCTATGCCGCGGCGGCGTGGCGTGGATGGCCGCGACAAGCGCGGCCATGACGGCGGCCCTTGGGAAAGGGGCGGGAGGAGGCGGTTCCACATTGGCGGGTTATGCGACTGCACACACAAAATATCCTGCATGCTGGTCGCATATTGGACTTCATATGATTATCCTTCCGCGGTTGGCATGGATACGGGCGATCTGGCAGGGCTGGGAAGAGATGGTGGATGTCCAAACACCCACGAAAAAAGGGCTTTCCGAAAGCATAAATGCTTGCATTGAAAATGCTAATAAATTGGTAAACGACTCTGATTGTCTTGATTACTGCGATCCGCCATCGCTTCGGCTTTACATTCTGCTGATTGCCCAAGAAGAGTTAGCAAAAGCGTTCATTCTGCTCTTAGTCCGTGATGACATAATCCATTTCAATCGCTTCTTGCTCCGTGCAATGAACGATCATGCCTGTAAACATCTTGTCGGACTCATTATGGATTACATAATCATGCACTGGGAGACTCTCGAAGAGTTACGCGAATCGGTCGCCCGTGATTTCGAGCTTGGCGACCAACTACCGGAGGAGATCGAAAGCGCGATCATGCTCCTACGTTTTGAAAAGATAGGTAGATGGGAGTCGCGCGCTTGGGATTGGCAGGAGCCCCCACCCTATGAAAGGGGGGCGAAGAATGTAGCTGAGGGCAAAACTGATCGGCGAAAGCAGGATGCGCTTTATGTGCGGATTGGCGGAGATGGTCGTGTTTGTCTGTCGCCAGTTTTTGCACGAAAGGAGGTCGAGGAGGAGAAGCGGAGGGTGCATGATTTCCGTTACCTCGTCGAGAACTTATTTGGCGGCGGCGTGAGTTCTGACAGATACGAGAAAACTATCTCTTGCATACGGTCAATGTTTACACATCGCATTTGACATTCTGCTTGCTGCAAAACTCAAGACTTTCGGCACGCGCGTCGATCCCCGGCCGATCAACAGTTCGCACGACGCAAAAGTCAGGCGCGAAAAGGCCGCCTCACCGCCACGGGTCGAGCACGGGCGCGCGCGCCCGCGCGAATTCGGCGGCGTCGCGCGTCACCACTGTCAAGCCGTGATGCAGCGCCGTCGCCGCGATGAACAAGCCCGGTTGCGAGAATGTGTGTCTGGATTTGCGGCCGTCCTCGACGAGCAGCCGCCATTTGAGGATCACATCCTCGCTCACAGGCAGCACGCGCCGCTCGAACATCGGACGCACTCTGTGCGTCAGCCAGTCGCCGAGCTCGGCGCGTCGTGTCGCGTCTTCGACGAGCTCGATGCCAAAGCGAATTTCGGCGAGCGTGACGGTGCTGACATAGAGCAGATCGAGCGGCTGCGCGGCGATGAAGGCGACGACCTTCGCTTCGGGTCTGGGGCGGCGCAGCTCCGAGAGAATATTCGTGTCGAGCAGCCAGCCCGTCACAGCTCGACGTCGCGCACCGGCGCCCGCTCGCGCTTCGGCTCGATATCGATGTCGCGGTAGGGCGAGGACTGCATAGCGGCGATCAGGGCCTCGCCGGTT
>NZ_LUUM01000095.1:0-1164 GCF_001644125.1 Methylosinus sp. R-45379 | reverse complement strand
TAGAGCGGGTTCGTCATTTTCCGATTCAAGAGAGGATTCCCGAATCGGCGAGAGCCTGATTCCTTACGTCATGAGCATTGACGGAGGGGGAAGATGGCTCGGGCCTACAGCCAGGATTTGCGTGATCGTGTGATCGACGCCGCGTTGAAGGGCCTCTCGGCGCGTCAGGCGGCATCGCGTTTCGGGGTCGGGGATGCGACAGCGATCGTCTGGGTTCGCCGCGCGCGTCAGACCGGTGAGCGCGGCGCGCGCAAACAGGGGCAGCCAAAACGCTGCAAGCTCGACCCGCATCGCGACTTTCTGCTCGGCCTGATCGAGGCGACGCCGGACCTGACCATCAGCGAGCTGTTGGAACGGCTCCTCACCGAACGCGGGATAAAGGCCAGCCGAGCGACGCTGTGGGGTTTTCTCGACCGCTGCGGTCTGACTTACAAAAAAAGACCGCCCATGCGAGCGAGCAGGATCGGCAGGACGTGAAAGAGCGGCGCGAAGCCTGGTTCGACAGCCAGCTCGATCTCGATCCCGAAAAGCTCGTCTTCATCGACGAGACCTGGACCACGACCAATATGGCGCGCAAGAACGGGCGCGCGCCGAAAGGCGAGCGGCTGCGCGCCGGCGTTCCACATGGACATTGGAAGACGACGACATTCGTCGCCGGCCTGCGCCTGACCGGATTGACGGCGCCGATGGTTCTCGACGGCCCGATCAATGGCCAATGGTTCCAGGCCTATGTCGATCAGGTTCTCGTTCCGACGCTCTCACCGGGCGACATTGTCGTGATGGACAACCTGGGGAGCCACAAGGGCGCTGGCGTGCGCAAGGCCATCGAGGCGGCCGGCGCGACGCTGCTCTATCTTCCGCCCTACAGTCCCGACTTCAACCCGATCGAGAAGGCCTTCTCCAAGCTCAAAGCTCTGCTCCGCAAAGCCGCCGAGCGAACCGTCGACGCCCTATGGAACAGGATCGGCGCACTGCTGAAGGAGTTCTCCCCCACCGAATGCGCAAATTTCTTCGCCGCCTCAGGATATGAGCCGGTTTAAGGTGAATCCGCTCTAGGCGCGCGCGTCCAATTGAGTGTTACTGAAGCAGGCCGAAGCCAGACTTTCAAAAAAACGACGTCTCCCTAGAGCGCTATCCAATCCGATTGGATCGGATAGCGCTCTA
>NZ_LUUM01000094.1:0-1123 GCF_001644125.1 Methylosinus sp. R-45379 | reverse complement strand
GTCATGAGGTTGGAGCCCGTCAATCCGCGGGTTCTCGCGTCCTGCGCTATGCCAAGGTCGGCGCGGATACGGCGCGCGGCAGAGAAGATTCAGGGAGCGTCGTCTCGTCGGAACTTTCCCGGCGCACAGCCGACGATCCGCCGAAAGGTTGTGCTGAAGGCCGCTTCGGATTCATAGCCGATGGAAAAGCCGGTCTCCCCGACACTGTCGTTCGTTCGCTTGAGCCGTTCAGCCGCGAGTACCATGCGCCAGCGGATGAGATAGTCCAGGGGCGGTTGTCCAACCGCTTCTCGGAAACGCGCTGCGAACGTGCTGCGCGACATGCCGGCGATGGCTCCCAGTTCGGCAAGCGTCCAATGGCGAGCGGGCTCGGCGTGCATGGCGCCGAGCGCTCTCGTCAGCCTCGGATCGGACAGCGCCGACAACCATCCGGCGGGTTTGTCCGTTCCGGAGGCGAGCCAGAGCCGCAAGACTTGCAAGAGCATGATCTGGGCGAGGTGCTCCGCCATCAGCATTCCACCCGGAGGTCGATCTTTCAGTTCCGCAGCCAGTTGCTCCAGCGCCCGGCGCAGAACGGCAGCTTGGTTCGAGGCGTCACGCACATGAGCGATTGCTGGCAAGGCCCCAAACAACATTCCGGCATGATCGCCGTCGAAAGAAAAACGGCCGCCGATCAAGAAAAAGTCGCCGCCGCCGTTGCAGGTCGCGATGCCGTCGAGTGCCTGATCATAGATGGTGGGAGATTCGATCGGGGGCAATGCGAGGTCCGTCGCGAAGAGGAACGGACGGCCGCGTGTGAGCAGGAAGCAGTCGCCGGCTTCGATCCGTCGCGGCTCCAGCTCCCCGTCGACCTGGACCCAACAGGCGCCGCGCATGACCGCGTTGAACTTGATGCCTTCATGCGGGGGAAAGCGAATCGCCCACTCACCGCCGGCGTCGAGGCCCGCGCTGATGGCGGTTTTCGGCTTCAGAAGCGACAGAACATCGGACAATGGGTCCAAGGTCTTGTTGGCTATTACGCCGCAAGTCTCCTCGATTTCGCTGCTCTCGTCCGGATTTACGGCATGAAGGCGCGAGTCGCCTTTTCGAGGCGGGCTTTTCGATCGAGCAAGTGGCGCTGGTC
>NZ_LUUM01000093.1:0-1077 GCF_001644125.1 Methylosinus sp. R-45379 | reverse complement strand
GTGGCGAGACTGTGTCGGAAGATATGGGCGCCGCGATGCGCGCAACCTTCGATACCGGCGCGATCGAGTGCTGTCCTGGCGATCTGGGTGATCGCACATCCGGAGGCAAATCCGACATGCGGCGCGAGCGTGCGGACGAACAACCGTCGGCACGACGACTTTGGGCGGCCATTGCGCAAATAAGCTACGATGGCCGCGCCAACGTCTGGCGGCATCGGCATCCGCGCTCGCTGTCGGCCCTTGGCGTGAACCAGAATCTCGCTGGCGCGCCAATCAACATCATCGAGCGTGAGCGTCGTGACCTCGTCCGCGCGCAGGCCGAGCCTAGCCAGCAACAACAGAATGGCGTGGTCGCGCCGCCCCATCACTGTCTCCTGATCACAACTGTCGAGCGCCTTCCGCACCTGAGCCGCAGATAGATAGGTCGGCAAACTCGCGAGCTTCCAACGCCGGATCGACGGAACGCAATCGGCCAACGCGTGCGGGTTCAGCCTCTGATGGTGGAGGTAACGGAGAAAGGAGCGTAGCGACGAGCACATCGCCTTGCCGGTCGCCGGGCTCCAATCCCGAGCGTGGCGCTCAACGAAGCTGGTCACGTCGCTTTGGCTGATTTTGCACAGGTCCTCGGCGCCGCCGGAGCACACCTCGTGCAAGAACCGGCGAATGACCGGGAGATGCCGGAGGGCGGACTTCGGGGCCAAGCCGCGTTCTGAAAGTAGGTAAGCGTCGAACTCCTTGAATATCCGAGCGTGCGGCGTGAGCGGTGGCGGAGTCATTGGCGCGATTACGCCTTCATCGCGCAGCACCAACAGCCATCGTCTGAGCGCGGCTCGGTCGCCGGGTTGAATGGATTGCCTCTCGCCTCGATACCGGAGATATCGCTCAACGAGCTGCTCATCGAGATCGGCCAACTGGTAGCGCCGGCCCGAAAGCCAACTCAGCAGCCCGCCAATCACATTCAGGCATCGCCAAGCGACGTGCCGAACAAGCCTCTCCTCGACGAGACGAGCGGCATAGAGTTCGACGAAATGTCCGTGTGGTCCGTTTTTGAGACGACCATACAGCCGGCTTCTGTCC
>NZ_LUUM01000092.1:0-1912 GCF_001644125.1 Methylosinus sp. R-45379 | reverse complement strand
GAGGTCGCCGACCATGGCGAAGGCGTCGCGCCCGACGACCGAGAGCGTATTTTCGAAGCCTTCTGGCGCAAGAACGACGCCTCGCGCGGAGCAGGCCTCGGACTCGCGATCGTGCGTGAGCTGCTCGACGAATTGCATGGCTCTATCGAGGTGCGGACGACCGAAGGCGGCGGAGCGACATTCGTCGTGCGGTTGCCCTCGGCGTAAGGTTGCGGCGCCGCATCGATCTATGTCGGATGGCGGCCGGCTGAAGGGCTCGAACTCGCATGAGGATTCTGCTCGTTCCGCCGGTCTCGATGATGACAATGATGAGGCGGCGGAAATCGAAATCGGCACCATGATCGCGCCCGCTTTGGACCTGGAAACGACAATGTCGGCTATCGGCGTGATCGGACGTCCGCCCTTCGAAAGGAACGTGTCTCCAATGGGTCCAGGCTGTGTGAAAAGCCCGTCTGACGGATTCTCTGACCGTAAACATTGCGCTAGAATCCGGCATGACGCACATTTCCGGCTCCGATCGCTCCCAATTGCTGCTCCTGCCCGAGACGGTCGACGATTACGTCGCCGCCGACAATCCCGTTCGCTTCATCGACGCCTTTGTGGAGGCTCTGGATTTGAAGGCGGCGGGATTTGCGCGCGTCGAAGCGAAGGCGACAGGACGTCCGGGATATGCGCCGGGCGATCTCCTCAAGCTCTATATCTACGGCTATCTCAACCGCATTCAGTCGAGCCGCCGGCTCGAACGAGAGACCAATCGGAATATCGAGCTTATGTGGCTGACCGGCCGCTTGACGCCGGACTTCAAGACCATCGCCGACTTCCGCCGCGACAATGGGCCAGCGATCCGCGCGGCCTGTGCGCAATTTTTGACGTTGTGCCGGCAGTTCGACTTGTTCACGCGCGCTGTCGTGGCCGTCGACGGAAGTAAGTTCAAGGCCGTCAATAACCGTGACAAGAATTTCACGGTGGCCAAGGTCGCCAAACGGATCGAGCAGGTGGAGGCCAGCATCGCGCGTTATTTGGCGGCGCTCGATCATGCGGATCGACAGGACAGCGACGTCGCCGAAGCCAAAGCAACACGCCTGAAGGAGAAGATCGCAGGCCTGCGTCGGCAAATGCAGTCGCTCGAGGAGATGGAACGGCAGGTGGAGGCGGCTCCCGACAAACAGATTTCTCTAACCGATCCCGACGCCCGCTCGATGGCGACCAGCGGCAAGGGCACAGGGATCGTCGGTTACAACGTCCAAATCGCTGTCGACGCGGAGCATCATCTCATCGTCGCGCACGAGGTGACCAACCTCGGCACTGATCGAGCGCAACTGGCGTCCATGGGCTGCAAAGCTCGCGACGCCATCGAATGCGAAGAAATCACCGTGCTGGCTGATCGAGGCTATTACAGCGGCGAGGAAGTGCTGGCTTGCGAAGGCACGGGCGTGTTGCCCGCGTTCCGAAGACGCTCACCTCCGTCAACGACAAGCGTGGTCTTTTCACAATCCGGGACTTCATTTTTGATTCGGAAAAGGACCACTACACCTGCCCGGCGGGCGAACGGTTGACCAAGGCAATCGCGCGTTCCGATCGGCATGATAATGTCGACCAATACCGCAATCTCATGTCCTGTCCGACTTGCGCGCTGAAACGCAGATGCACGCCGACCAAATACAAGCGCCTAAAGCGATGGGAGCATGAGGGCGTCCTCGACAAAATGCAGGCTGCGCTCGACCGCATGCCCGAGGCTATGACCATCCGCCGACAGACTGTCGAGCACCCGTTCGGAACATTGAAGGCATGGATGGGCGCCACCCACTTCCTGACCCGAACCCTGGAAAAGGTCAAAACCGAGATGAGTCTTCATGTGCTCGCCTATAATATGAAGCGGATGCTCAACATCTTCGGAGTCGAGCCGCTCATG
>NZ_LUUM01000091.1:0-1335 GCF_001644125.1 Methylosinus sp. R-45379 | reverse complement strand
ACTGAAGCCGCATTTGCCCGCAATCGTCATGCAGCTCGCGATAGATTACGCCTGCACAGGCGAGTCCCACGACGCCTTCTGACATGAGCGACACTCCATACCCTGCCGCAATCAAACTCAGCAATCGGTCCGCTCCGACGTCCTGAGCGACAGGTGGAGACGGAATATCTCACGCGTCCGACATTTTCTTTCGAGGAAACCGATCATTCGGAGTGCCGAGCGCTCGTCCAAATATTGGATCGGATCGGTGACACATGGACGGTGATGGTGGTGGGCGCGCTCGCCGACGGACCGATGCTTCAACTCGATCCTGCGCCTCGTCGCCGGGCTGTCTCATCGCATGTTGACGCTCACTTTGCGTGGATTGCAGCGCGACGGCTTGGTCGAGCGGAGAACGTTCGCGACGATCCCGCCGAAGGTCGAATACGAGCTGACCCAGTCGGTCGTTCGATCATCGCGCCGGTCTGGACGATGATGGAATGGCCGCGAAAAACGCGCGGAAATCGAAGCCGCGCGGACAACGTTCGACACGGAGCGCACAGGCGAAGACGATTCGATTTCGTGAGCCTCACCTCGAACGTGGTAGTCATCGCTCACATGGATCCGCGAGACAATCTCATGATCCTGGCATCGTCATTCGCGACGACGACGCGCGAAGCCAGTGCCTGATGGACCGGTCCACGCCTTCGCCGCAGCGCCCGCGCCTCTCGGGAGCGAGGCCGCGATTGTCCGGCTCGACGAATGAACTTCACTGCTATCATCAGATTTGCTTCATGCAATCATCTCCGGTCGCGCCACCAGAGGACTCGAAACCCAAGCCGTACCAGACACCATTTTGGTTACGTCCGCTTCGACGAAAGGTCGGCGTCTCCTCGGCGCGAGGCGCATTAAAGCCGACTACCGTAAGAACGTCCGAAACCGTTGCAACGAAAAAAAGAAGAACAAAACCCCGATCGTCAGCAATGCCGCCAATTGCGGCCAGATGACGTCGAGACCCGCTCCGCGGAACAGGATGGCCTGCGAGAGCTGAACGAAATGCGTATTCGGAGCCGCGAGCATGATGTCCTGAATAATCGGCGGCATGCTTTCCCTGGGCGTGACATTGCCGGACAGAACCTGCAAGGGCAGCAGCACCATCATCAACAACAGCCCGAATTGCGGCATGGAGTTGGCGACCGTCGCGAGAAATATTCCCAGACAGGTGGACGCGAAAATGTGTAGCGCTGCACCGAGTAGGAAAAGCGCAGGCGAGCCTTCGATCGGCGCGCCCAGGGCGCCGTGGACGACGAACACCAGCGAGAAGGCTGAGGCCACGAGGACGACGAGTCCCATCGA
>NZ_LUUM01000090.1:0-114726 GCF_001644125.1 Methylosinus sp. R-45379 | reverse complement strand
TTAACGGACAGACTCTAAGACTCATTCGCAACGCCCGTCGCTGAATGCCCATGACGATTGGATAGCCATCCTATTTTGCGGAGATGAAACACTCCGCGACAGCAGATCGAGAAATTTCGACCGCGTCATCACACATTCCGAGGCACGCGGCATGATTCCGTCATACCCAAGATAGGCGCGCAGAAAATATCGCTTTTGGCCCGTAACGTTTCATGAAGCGGCTCGCTCTTGCCGCGTCACTCCCCGCTCACCCATTCGATCTCGCATCCGGCGCCCGGCCCCTGCGCCAAGCGCTCCGCGAGAAAGGCCGAGATCGCCCGCGCCTCCTCCTCGAAAGTGAAGGGCGGATTGACGACGAGAAGGCCGGTGCTGCGCAGCTTGGTGTCCGCCTCGGCGCCGCCGACGCACAGATCGAGACGCAAAATCTTCTTCACGCCGCTGGAGCGCAAGGCGCCGATCAGCCAGCGCTGCTCCGCCGCATCCTTGATCGGCCGCCACAGCGCATAAATCCCCGTCGGCCATTTGCGATGCGCGTCGAGAAAGGTCTTCAGCATGCGCTCGGTCTCGTCGCGCTGCTCGAAGGGCGGATCGATGAGCACGAGCCCGCGCCGCTCCTTCGGCGGCACGAAGGCGGAGAGACCGACATAGCCGTCGAGATGAATGGCCTTCACGCGCTTGTCGCGCGCAAAGCGCGTCTGCAGCGCGTCGAAAGCGTCCGGCCGCAATTCGCAGAAGACGGCGCGATCCTGCGGGCGCATGAAGCGCATCGCGATCAGCGGCGAGCCGGGATAGAGCGCCGGCCGCCCCTCGGCGCCGAGCGGGCCGACGATATCGAGATAGGGCGCGAGCAGATCGCGCAGCCGCGCATCGGCGCCGGAGAGATCGGCGAGCCGGCCTATGCCGCCGCGCCACTCGCCCGTGCGCTCGGCCGCATCGGCGGAAAGATCATAGGCGCCCTCCCCCGCATGCGTGTCGATGACGCGAAACGGCGTCTCCTTGCGCGTGAGATAGAGGAGAAGCCGCGCCAGCAGCGCATGCTTGAACACATCGGCGAAATTGCCGGCATGAAACCCATGGCGATAATTCATCGTCTACAAGGGCGCCGGCACGGAGATTTCGCCGGAGCGGCAAGCGCCGCGCGCGATCTCGGGACAGGGACGGAACTCGCGCAGATCGCGCGAGAAGCAGATGCGCACATCCTGCAGCGCGCCCTTGCGGCAGGTGACGGCGAGCATGCCCGGCCGCAGCCGCGGATTGGCGGCGATGAAGGCGCGCTGAATATCGAGCGGCGCAAAGCTCTGCGCCTGCCGCGGCCGCTCGAGCGGCGCCGGTATGGTCACGCTCTGCGTCGCGCGGCGCACGTCGAGGAAATAATCGGTCGGGCTCTTGCCCGAGCAACGGCCATGCTTGCGCCATTCGTGCCGCGCCAGGCCTTCATCGGGGTAGACGCCGGCGACATGCTCTAGCGCCATGCGCGAGGGCGTCGCGGCGCCGTCGCAATCGCTCGGAAAGCCATGCTCATATTGCGGCCACAGGCCATGAGTGACGAAGCCTTTGCCGAGGCCGGGCTCGCATTGCGCGCGATACTCGCGGCCGCCGCCGCTCTCGCAGAAGGCTGGCGACCAGGAGAGCGTCAGCACATAGAAGTCGAAGCCGCCGGCGCCACGCGCCTCCGCCGGATCGATCGCCGCGCTCCGCTCCGGGTCCGCCATGACGCCGATCGGCGCGAAAAGCGACAGGAGCGCCAGGACGGCGCCGACGAGGGTCGTTTGCTTGAACATGCGCCCGCTCCGAAAAAGCCCGGATGCGGATTGATGCCGGAGCGTGAGGCGTCGCGTCAAGCGGCGGTTCGGCGAAAGCCGACGGGCGTTGACGTAACCTACTTATTCACTAGGATAATGGGACGACGTCACGGAGAAACGCCACATGCCGAGCGCAATTCGCACGCTCTTCGCCGCAATGGCGCTGCTCGGGCTCGCCGAAGCGGCGCGGACCGAGCCGGCGCGCGCCGCGACGATCGACGGCCAAGACGGCGCGGCGTCCGGGCGTCCCGACATCAGGAGCATCAAGATGAGCGAAGAATTGCGCTATCAGATCCGGCTGAACATCAGCGACGACTACGCCGAGCTCGCCCGCACCGATCCGCAGAACGCCGCTCTCGCGCCGATCGCAGCGATTTTGGCCAAGCATCACGCCGCGCTGAGCAATCAATTCGACGCTTTCGCCCATTATGTCGCCGAGGCGGAGAAACAGGGCGTCGAACATTTTCCGCTCTACAAATGGACCAAGGCGACGATCGAAGACCCGGTCAAGAAAGCCAAGCACGTCAAATCCTTCTCCCTTTATGTCGAAGGCGAGGAGGTCTATCCGAAGGCCGCTGCGGACGCGCTCGAAGCCGATCTCACGCCCTTCGTCGGCGGCGGCGTCGTGGAGAAGCTTTCCAAGCACGACACCGATCCGGCGCATAATCCGCAAGCGCCCGCCCATTTGCGATAATAGCGCGAGCGCAGCCGCGAACGGCGAAGCCATCCCGTCCGCGCGTCTCAGCGCGGCGCCGGATCGCTTTGCCGCCGGGGCCGCGCTATATTGGCGATATGCGCAGCTTTTCCCGCACCCTCGGCCTTTTCGCGATTCTTCTCCTCGCGCTGCTCTTTAGCGGCACGGACAGCGCGCGGGCGCAGGACCCGGTCGGGGATTTCTTTCAAGGGCTGTTCGGCGGCCGGCCGCGCGCCCATTCGGAGGCCCGCCCGGCTGCGCGCGAGACCGGCCGCATGCGCCGGCTGGTGCCGCATCGCGAATATAGCGCGCCCGCCTATTGGCACGGCCAGAGCAAGGCGGCCAAGAAGGACAAGACGCAAAAGCCCGAGGACCCCAACGCCCCGCCGCCCTTCCAGGTGGCGGTGATCGGCGACAGCCTGGGCCAAATGCTGGCCGACGGCTTGGACGAGGCCTATTCGGACCGCGCCGACATTCGCATCCTGCACCGGGCCAAGGACAGCACGGGCCTAGTGCGCGAGGATTATTTCGATTGGCCGAAGGCCGCGCGCGAGCTGCTCGCCGGCGGCGACAAGATCGACATGGCCGTCATCATGATCGGCTCCAATGATCGTCAGGCCATTCACGAGGGCGCGGAGACGATCGAGACCTTGTCGCCGCGCTGGCGCGAGCGCTACGCCCAGCGTGTGGAGACTGTGCGCGCGGCGTTTCGCGAGAAGAAGATTCCGCTGGTTTGGGTCTCTCTGCCCGTCACCAAGAGCGAGCATTTCGCCGCCGATATGGCGAAGCTCAACGACATCTACCGCCAGGCGGCGGCGCAGGACAGCGCGGCTTTCATCGATATTTGGGAGGCCTTCGCCGATGAGCGCAACCAATACCAGGCCTTCGGCCCGGATATAAACGGGCGCATCGTCAAGCTGCGGTCGGCGGACGGCGTCCATTTCACCGATGTCGGCGCGCGAAAGCTCGCCCATTTCGTCGAGGGCGAGATCAAGCGGCTCTTCGACGCGCGCCATCCGACGCCCGACGCCGCGCCGGCGGAAGCCGCCCTGCCCCCGGCCGAGGAAACGCCGCCCGCAGAGGCCGCCGTCGTCGCCCCGCCGGTCCAGATCATCGCGCCGAGCGGCCCGGCTCCCGCGGTCGCGCCCACTCTGCCGGCGGATCGGCCGGCGATCGGCCAGACGCAGTCGCTGACGAGCGCCGCCGTCGCGGCGGACGGCGAGCTGGCGCGGCGCGTGAAATCTCCCTCCACGACGGGAGAGGCCCAAGCCGCCGCGGCGCGCGCGCTCGTCGATCATATTTTCGTCGAGGGCGGCGAGCAGCCGAGCCAGCCCGGCCGCGCCGATGATTTTTCCTGGCCGCGAGGCGCCGCCAGGGTCACGCCGGTCTCCACGCCGACGCCGGCGCAGGCTTCGACCCCGGCGCCCGCCGTCGCCCCCTCCGCCGCCGAGACGCGCTGAGCGGGACGGTTCGCTCAAAACGCGCGGAAACCGTCAATTCCGCATTCAATTCGTCTCGAATGAAGCGCGCTGGCGAAGCGGCCTCGAGGGAACAGGCGCGCCGGCGGCGCATTTTTCTCCCGCTCGAAAGGCCCGAGGGCCTCGAAGGGAGTATCCATCATGTATTTTCGTCGTTCGTCTCTTTCTGTCGCGCTCGCGCTGGGCTTCGGCTGCGCTGCGCCCGCCGCGCAGGCTTTCGAAAACCCGTTCGCCTTTCTGTTCAGCGGACGCTCGGCGGCGGCGAGCGCCCCGTCCTCTTCCGAGGGCCAGCTCTCCGGCGAATATTCCTCGACGCGCTCGGTCGTCGCCGATCCGACCCGCCAGCGGCCGGGAACGGTCACCGTCGACACGCAGAATCGCGTTCTCTATCTGTCGATGAACGATGGCCAGGCGATGCGCTATGGCGTCGGCGTCGGCCGTCCGGGCTTCACCTGGCGCGGCCATACGCATATCGGCCGCAAGGAGGCCTGGCCGGCTTGGACGCCGCCTTCCGCCATGCTGCACCGCCGCCCAGATCTGCCGCGCCATATGAGCGGCGGAGCCAATAATCCGCTCGGCGCGCGCGCCATGTATCTCTACTCGGGCGGCCGCGACACCATGTTCCGCATCCATGGCTCCAACGAGCCCTGGACGATCGGCCATGGCGTCTCTTCCGGCTGCATCCGCATGCTGAACGGCGACGTCAGCGACCTCTATAGCCGCGTGAAGGTCGGCACGCAGGTCCACGTCCTCTGACGAGAAACGCCGGCGGCTCGTCTCGCGACGAGCGCCGGCGTCTTATTTTCGGCTCGGTCGCGTCAGCCGACGCAATTGGCGTTGGTCAGGCCGGAGATGATGACCTGCGCGACGACCCAGACGCCGATCAAAATCCAGGCGATACGCGTTTTCTTCTGCCCATAGAGATAGGCGCCGCCGATCGGCATGGCGAGCAGCGCATAGGGCAGAGCCGAATTTCCGATATTCTCGCAGAACCACAAGGCCGTGGGCATGTTTTCCTCACCTCGGTAGATTTGTTTCGCCCATCAGGAAGGCGTCCACCGAGGCGGCGCACTGCCGGCCCTCGCGGATCGCCCATACGACAAGCGATTGCCCGCGCCGCATGTCTCCGCACGCGAAGACTTTTTCGCGTGACGATCGATAGGATTTGACGTCGGCGGCCACATTGCCGCGCGGGTCCAGCGTGACCGCGAGCTTTTCCAGCAGGCCCTCGCGGACCGGCGAGACGAAGCCCATGGCCAGCAGCACGAGATCGGCCTTCAGCGTGAACTCGCTGCCAGGAATGGCGGCCAGCTTGCCATCGACGCGCTCGCAGCGCAGGCCGGTGACGGCTCCGTCGGCGCCGATGAACTCGCGCGTCATCACCGCGAATTCGCGGGTCGACCCCTCGTCATGGGAAGAGGAGGTGCGCAGCTTCAGCGGCCAGTCCGGCCAGGTGACGAGCTTGGCTTCCTTCTCCGGCGGGCGCGGCATGATCTCGAGCTGCGTCACCGAAAGCGCGCCCTGGCGCACCGATGTGCCGATGCAGTCCGAGCCCGTGTCGCCGCCGCCGATGACGACGACATGCTTGCCGGAGGCGAGGATCGGCTCATTGGTGACGAGCGGCTCGCCTGAGACGCGGCGGTTCTGCTGCGGCAGGAAATCCATGGCGAAATGCACGCCGCGCAGATCGCGCCCCGGAATGGAAAGATCGCGCGGCTGCTCGGAGCCGCCGGAGAGGATCACGGCGTCATGCTCGGCGACGAGCTTCTCCGCCTCGAGATCGACGCCGACATGCACATTATAGTGGAAGGCCACGCCTTCCGCCTCGAGCTGCGCCACACGGCGGTCGATGAGATGCTTCTCCATCTTGAAGTCGGGAATGCCGTAGCGCAGCAGGCCGCCGGCCTTGGCGAACTTCTCATAGACATGCACGTCATGGCCGACGCGCGCCAGCTGCTGCGCGGCGGCGAGCCCGGCCGGGCCGGCGCCGACGACGGCGATGCGCTTGCCGGTCTTGGTCTTCGGCGGCTCGGGCGAAATCCAGCCCGCCTCGAAGCCGCGGTCGACGATCGCACATTCGATCGTCTTGATCGTGACCGGCTGGTCGACGAGATTCAGCGTGCAGGAGGCCTCGCAGGGCGCGGGGCAGACGCGGCCGGTGAATTCCGGGAAGTTGTTGGTCGAGTGGAGATTGGCCAGCGCGCGGCGCCAGTCGCCGTGATAGACGAGGTCGTTCCAGTCGGGGATCTGATTATTGACCGGACAGCCATTGTGGCAGAACGGAATGCCGCAATCCATGCAGCGCGCCGCCTGATTGCGGGTCGCCTCCTCGGAGAGGGCGATGACGAATTCGTCATAATGGCGGATACGGTCGGCGGCCGGCTTATATTTGCGGTCCTGCCGGTCGACTTCCAGAAACCCCGTGACCTTTCCCATGCCTCGCCAACCCCTCGGCCCGTCGCATCAATGGCGCCTTCGAGGGATTTTTTACCACGAAGACGCGTAGGACACGAAGCAAATCGTCTCGGATATCGCTTTCCCAGCTCGTCCGCCGGCTCGCGAATGTCTCTCCGCGCGCGCTTTTACGCGGCGAAGCTCAGGCGGCGGCCGCTTTCGGATCGACTTCGCGCGTGTAGTCTTCGATCAGCGTGCGCGAGATCGCGCTCGGCGTGAAGCGATAGGGACCGGCCTCCGCGACCGGCGTGACCTCGGCGCCCGTGCCGCAGATGAAGCACTCGCTGAACTCCGGCAGCTCGTCCGGCATGATGCGGCGCTCGATCACCTCTATCCCGCGGCGGCGGGCGAGGTCGATGACCGTACGGCGGGTGATTCCGTCCAGAAAGCAATCGGCAATGGGGGTGTGCAGCACGCCGTCCTTCACGAAGAAGATATTGGCGCCGGTGCATTCGGCGACGCGGCCCTGCCAGTCGAGCATCAGAGCGTCGGCGTAGCCGCGGCGCTCGGCGCGATGCTTGGAGATGGTGCAGATCATATAGAGGCCGGCCGCCTTGGCCAGCGAGGGCGCAGTCTGCGGATCGGGCCGGCGATAATCGGCGACGTCGAGGCGAATGCCCTTCATCTTGGTGGCCACGTCGAACATGCTCGGCCAGTCCCACACGGCGATCGCGACATTGATCGTCGAATTCTGCGCGGCGACGGCCATCATCTCGCTGCCGCGCCAGGCCACCGGCCGCACATAGCAGCTGTCGAAGCCATTGGCCTTCACCACCGCGGCCTTGGCGGCGTCGAGCTCGGCGACGCTATAGGGAATCTCGAAGTCGAGGATTTGCGCGGAACGCTTGAAGCGCTCGGAATGCTCGGTCGATTTGAAGATCGCGCCGCCATAGGCGCGCTCGCCCTCGAACACGCTGGAGCCATAGTGCAGCCCGTGCGAGAGAACATGGAGCTTGGCGTCGCGCCAGGGGATGAGCGCGCCATTGAACCAGATGTAGCCGTCGCGCTGGTCGAAAGGCAAAACCGACATCCGACACTCCGATGAGGTCAAGGGCGAAAAAGAAGGGAGCCGTCCCGTGCGGCGGCCGGTCTCGAGCCGGCCTTCTCCAAACCACTAGCCATCGGTCAGAAATATGTCAATATAGCTGACGTATAAGTTCAGGACGATCGAGCGGCGCCGGAGGGAGCGTTTCACCCTCCCATTCAGAGGGCGGGCTTCCGAGCGCCCTGTCCAGGGCATGGTTCACGGCTTTTTCGCTTCCACCGACATATAGCGGTTCCCGACGTGAAAGCATCCATTGAACGCAAGCCATTGCGCCCGACCTCGACGCAGGCGCTCGTCGGACGCGAGCCTGCGCCCGAGAGCGAACCCATGTTCGATCTCATCGAGCTGTTCTTCTTCGCATATCGCGATTTCGTCGGCGACGCCGACCGGCTGCTCGAGAATTATGAGTTCGGCCGCGCCCATCACCGCGTTCTGCATTTCGTCTATCGCCGCCCCGGCCTCGCCATCGCCGCCCTGCTCGATATTCTGAAAATCACCAAGCAGAGCCTCAACCGCGTGCTCAAGCAATTGCTCGACGCCGGCTTCGTCGAGGCGCGCGAGGGCGCGACCGATCGCCGCCAGCGCCTCCTCTTTCCGACGGCCAAGGGCGCGCGTCTCGCCCAGGAGCTGGCGACGCTGCAATCGGAGCGCTTTCGCCGCGTCTTCGGCGAGTTGCCGCCGGAGGCGCGCGAGACGACCGTCGATTTTCTGCTGGCCATGGTCAACGCGCCGGACCGCGAGAAAGTGCGCGCCCATCTGCCGCCGCGCCGGCGCCGGCGGCAGCTCACCGAAGACGACGCCGCATGAGCGCGCCGGCGCCGCAGACCGCGGCCGAGCCCGGCCCACATATTCTCGTGGTCGACGACGACAGGCGCATACGCTCGCTGCTGTCGCGCTATCTCGCCGCGCAGGGCTATCTGGTCAGCGCCGCCGGCGACGCCGCCCAGGCGCGCGCGCGGCTCGCGGACATGACCTTCGACCTCATCGTCCTCGATGTGATGATGCCCGGCGAGAGCGGACCGGAATTCGCGCGCAAATTGCGTAGCGAGGCGGAGCCGCTGCGCTCCTCCCCCATTCTCATGCTGACCGCGCGCGGCGAGACGGCCGATCGCGTGGCCGGGCTGGAGGCCGGCGTCGATGATTATCTCGCCAAGCCCTTCGAGCCGCGCGAACTGTCGCTGCGCATCGCCAGCATTCTGCGCCGCGCCGGCCGCGCCGCCCGCCCTGCCCCGGCGGCCGCGAGCGTGCGTTTCGGCGCCTTTGGCTTCGATCTCGAAAAGGGCCGATTGCGCGAGCATGATCGAATCGTCCATTTGACGACTCGCGAAGAGGAGATTCTGCGCGTGCTGGCGACGAATGCGGGCGAGATCGTGTCACGGCAGAGGTTGGCGCAGCGCCTCGTCAATGGCAAAGTCGAAAGCGCCGGCGAACGCAGCGTCGATGTCGAGGTCGCGCGGCTGCGCCGCAAGCTCGAGAGCGACGCGCAAGGCCCGCGCCATTTGCAGACGATCCGCGGCCGCGGATACAGGCTGTGGGCGGACGCCGTCATCGGACCGGACGAGGAATACGGAAAAGCGCAATGACATCAGCCCTCCCCGCCGCGCTCGACGCCCCGCGCCAGCTCTGGCGGCGCTTCGCCGGCTGGCTGCACGAGCGCATGCCCAAAGGCCTCTACGCACGCTCGCTGCTGATCGTGATTCTACCGATCGTGCTGCTGCAATCGGCGGTCGCCTATTTCTTCATGGAGCGGCATTGGCAGGCGGTGACGTCGCGCCTTTCCGCCGCCGTGGCGCGCGACGTCGCCGCGCTGATCGATTTCTACGAAGCCTTTCCTAAGGATGAGCATCGCGACATCATCCAGCGCATCGCCGGCGAGGATTTGAGCATAGACGTTCATTTCCTGCCCAAGGAGCCGCTGCCGCCGCCCGCCGCCAAGCCCTTCTTCTCGCTGCTCGACCATACGCTGTCGCGGGAATTGTCGCTGCGCCTGCAGCGCCCCTTCTGGATCGACACGGTGGGGCGCTCCAACATCGTGGAAATCAGAGTCGCGCTCGACGATTCGGTGATGCGCCTGCTCGCGCATCGTACCCAGGCCTATGCGTCCAACTCGGAAATCTTCTTTATCTGGACGGTGATCGCGTCTCTGGTCATCATCGCCATCGCCACCTCCTTCCTGCGCAATCAGATCCGTCCGATTCTGCGCCTCGCCCGCGCGGCGGAGGAGTTCGGCAAGGGCCGCGAGGTCGCCTTCAGCCCACGCGGCGCGCGCGAGGTGCGGCAGGCCGGCGCCGCCTTTTTGGAGATGAAGCGCCGCGTCGAGCGCGCCATGGAGCAGCGCACCACCATGCTCAATGGCGTGTCGCATGATCTGCGCACCATCATCACGCGCTTCAAGCTGTCGCTCGCCCTCATCGGCGAGACGGCGGAGACGGCCGAGATGAAAAAGGACGTCGACGAGATGGAGCGCATGGTGGAGGCCTATCTCGCCTTCGCGCGCGGCGACGGCGGAGAGGCGACGGCGGAGACCGATGTGACCGCCATTCTGGACGAGCTGAAAACCGACACGGAGCGGCGCGGCCTTCGGGCCGAGACGAGCTTCGCCGGCCGCAGGCAGGTCGCCGTGCGCCCGGCCGCCTTCCGCCGCTGCCTCGCCAATCTCGTCGGCAACGCCCAGCGCTATGCGAAAAACATATCGCTCACCGCCGTCAATGACGGCCATATGCTGACCATCCACATAGACGACGACGGCCCGGGCATTCCGGTCGAGCGGCGAGAAGACGCCTTTCGGCCCTTCTACCGGCTGGACGAGTCGCGCAATCAGGACGAGAGCCATTCGGGCCTCGGCCTCGCCATTGCGCGCGACATCATGCGCTCGCATGGCGGCGAGGTGACGCTCGAGGGCTCGCCGCTCGGCGGCTTGCGCGCGACCGTCACCTTGCCGGTGTGACGGTCAGCCCTCCGCCGGACAGGGGATTTCCTTCGTCACGCCTTCCAGAAAGGCCTTCATGCCGCAATTGGCGCGCAGGGGGCTCGGCTTCTGATTGCCTTCCCAGGTCAGGAAGGTGACGATCCCGCGCGGATTGATGGCGATCACCTTGTATCGCTCCGGTCCGCGGGTCGCATAGCATTTGCCTTCTTTTATGTCCTCGGCGGTCAGGGCCATGTTCTGATCTCCTTTCGCAATGTGCCTGACCTCGTCCCGCAAGAGCCGTGCCGAGCCTCAATGCGCGTGATCGTGATCGTGATCGTGATCGTCGTGGTCATGATCGTGATCGTCCTCATGCGCCGCGCTCTTCTTGTGCACGACATGCTCGGTGAGGAAATCGCCCGCGGCGATCACCCCGTCATCGTCCATCGCATGCTCGAGACCCTTGCGCGTCATCGACAGGACCTTGGCGCCCTGCCCTGTGAGAGCCGTCTTGGTCTCGCGCACGGCGGCGAGCGGCGCGATGGCGTCGGCGTCGCCATGGATCAGCAGCACGGGCGGCGCGCCATCAGGGCCGATGGACGGCGCCGCGCCATAGGGACCGCCGGCAAAGGCGACCACCGCCGCCGCCGGCCCCGGCCGCGCGACGCCGGCGAGCAGC
This sequence comes from Methylosinus sp. R-45379, assembly GCF_001644125.1. Lineage (NCBI taxonomy): Bacteria > Pseudomonadati > Pseudomonadota > Alphaproteobacteria > Hyphomicrobiales > Methylocystaceae > Methylosinus > Methylosinus sp. R-45379. The sequence goes on along the minus strand of NZ_LUUM01000090.1, from coordinate 103,666 downwards.
GAGAGGGTCGCTCCTTGCGAGAAGCCGACCAGCGCCAGATGCGAGGCGGGCAGCCGGCGCTTGGCCAGCGCCGCCTCGAGAAAGCGCTCGAGCGCCGCCAGCCCTTTGGCGAGCCCCTCTGGATCAGCGGCGTCGAACCAGCGCTTCACGCCATCGGCGCCGGCGGGCGCCTCGGCGGAGAGAAACTCGGCCTTGGGCATGGTGGGCGCCCAATTGAGCGCATGATCGACCATGGTTTGGCCGTCGGCGCCCTCCCCATGCAGCATCACGACGAGAAAAGCGGGCTTGCCGCAGGAGAGAGCGGCCAGCGCCGGCCCTTCCACAATGTCGGTCATGGGGTGCGTCCTCCGTGCGCCGGCGCCCCGCCGGCCAAAAAGGGAGGTTCAATAAGCGTGCCGCCGCATGTCTCGGCATATGGCGCCCAATCTGCTTCATCGTCGCCGCGCCGGAGACGGACCGGCGCACCGTGAGACCCAACGCAAAGCAACAGGAGGAGGACCGCGTGGCGGACTACAAAGTGACGGTCGAGGAGCAGGCCGACGGAAAATGGGCCTGTTTCCTGCACGTGCCGGGTGAGGAGCCGTATAATCTCGGCAAGTCGTTCAAGAGCGAGGACCGCGCGGACGCCTGGCTGACCGTCGGCGAGGCGACGACGGCGATCGATATGGCGGTGGCCAAGCTCACCAAGAAGTGAGCGAGCGGTAAGGGCCGCGACGCGCGCCTGTCGGATATCCGACAGGCGTTCCCGGCCCTTCGTCCATTTTGTCCCGCGCCGCCGAAGCCGCGCGCACCAAGGAGCGAAAAAAATGGCCGTTGATTTGAAGGGCGATTGGACCGACGCCGACATTGCGAAGCTCATCGGCTCGGTCGTCGACGACCGCGACTGGCGGCTCGAGGTCAGCACCGACGGAATCGCCTCGCTCGTCGACAAGACGGCGCATCCGACCGACGACGCCTATGACAACACGCTCCACTGCTTCCTCGAGACATGGATGCAGGGAACGGATTTCGTCGGCCCTTCGGCCGCCGGCGACAAGGATCTCGTCGGCAAGGTCGCCAAGGCGCTGCGCGAGAACTACCCGACACTCAAGGGCCTCAAATTCGTCTACGTGTCCTTGTGACGCTCGCGCATCGTGGCGCAAAGGCCACAGCGTGAAAATGTTTCCGCTCTGTTAACGATCGTGGCCAGACTGTCACCGAATCGTTAACAGGCGGCCATAGACCTCCGGCCAAGCTAAAGCCGGGGGATAAAATGCCTTTTCGTAACTGGTTGCTCGCGTCCATCTCCACGCTCGCGCTTCACGGCGCCGCAATGGCGCAGACCTATCGTACGCCCAATATCGTCGCCAATGACGGCGCCGCCTCCGTCGGCCTGGGTGGCGTGACCTTCACCAATCAAGGTCTCGTCGGAACCGGACGTCTTCCGGCGGGGACGATCGACTTCCTCGGCGACACGCTCGGCTCCTTCTCGAGCCTCGCCATCGACCCTTATTCCTGGCGGCGCAGCGGCTCGACTTTCGTCGCGACCATGCTCGCCCTGCCCGACCGCGGCCTCAACGATCCCGCCAATGGCGTCTTCTCCGATTATGCGGGACGGCTGCTGCGCTTCAACATCGCCTTCTCGCCCTATTCGGGCGCGAATCTCCCCGCCTCCACCAGCTCGCAGAATCAGGTGCAGATGACGCCCGACGGCGGCGTCCTGCTGCGCGACAATCAGGGCAAGACATTCACCGGCGCCGATTCTGGGTCGGGAGCCGTCAATCTCTTCGGCCGCCTCACGCCGAGCCCTTCCGCTGGCTCGATCGGCGCCGGCAAGCTATCGCTCGACGCCGAGGGGCTGGCCTTCAAGACCGACCGCAGCTTCTACGTCAGCGACGAATACGGCCCGTCGATCTTTTATTTCGACGCCAATGGCAATCTCGTCGGCTCGGTCGGAGTTCCCTCGGCGCTGCTGCCGCGGACCAATGGCGCGATCGACTTCAATTCGACAGTCGCGCCGACGACTGGACGCCGCAACAATCAGGGGCTCGAGGCGGTCTCGGTCAGCCCGGACGGCAACCGGCTTTTCGCGATCCTGCAGAGCGCGACGATGCAGGATCAGGCCTCTGGACAGCAGACGCGCAACAATACGCGCATCCTGGTCTATGATATTTCGCTCAATCCGACGCCGGCGGCGCCGATCGAGACCTATGTGCTGCAGCTGCCGACCTACAGGCTGAACGGCGATGGCGGCAGCGCCAATCGCACCGCGGCGCAGAGCGAGATGGTGGCGCTCAACGACAAGCAGTTCCTCGTGCTGGCGCGCGACGGAACCGGCCAGGGTCCGGCGGGCGGCAATCCCATCATGGTCAAATCCATCTATCTCGTCGACATCGGCAATGCGACCAATATCGCCGGCACGGCCGCCGATACGACGGCGGGCGGCCAGGTCGCGCCCAATGGCGTGCTGAATCCGGCGATCACGCCGGCGCAGTCGGTCGAGCTCGTGAACATGCTCAACACGACGCAGCTCGCCCGCTTCGGCCTCAATCTGAACAATGGCGCGCCCGGCCAGTCGGCGCAGTCGCAGCTCACTCTGGCGGAGAAATGGGAGGGCATGGCGCTCGTCCCGACGCTCGTCGAGGGCCGGCCGAACGACTTCTACCTCTTCGTCTCCAACGACAATGATTTCACCACGACCAATGGCGTGATGCAGGGCCAGAGCTATAACTCCGGCCAGAACAACGACAATATGGTCCTCGTCTATCAGCTCACCCTGCCGACCGCCGTCGATCCGCTGTTCCTCAAATCCATGCGCGATACGACGCCCCAGGTGCTCGGACGCATCGACGCCGGCGCTCTCGGCCTCGCCTCGAGCGCCGCCGCGCCGGTCATCGCGCAGCTGCAATCGATTCGACGCGCGCAGAGCGGCGTCTTCGCGGCGCAGGGCCTCTCGACCTGGCTCGGCGGCAATGTCGATTTCGGCCCCACTGCGTCGCGGCCCGGGCTCGACGGCGACCGCACGCTCTATGGCGGCTCCTTCGGCGTCGATTATGGCTGGAAGGAGATTCGCGTGGGCGTCGCGGCGACGGTGCGCGCAGGCCAATATGGCGGCGGCGCGCTCGGCTATTTCGACATTTCGCCGACCGTCTCGCCGAGCCTCTACGCCGGCTATTTCGGCGATCTCTTCTATCTGCACGGAACGGCGACCTTCTCACCGGACGTCGGCTTCTCCGACATTCGCCGCCTCGGCGCCTATGGGCTCACCGGCGTCGGCCGCACCAGCGTCGATTCTTACGCGTTCGGCGGCGAGATCGGCGCCAAGCTGAAGCTCGACGCCTTCCAATTCACGCCCTTCTTCGGCGTGACGCAGACCCATGCAACCATTCGCGGCTATACGGAGAGCGGGGCGGCCGGCGGCAATGTCGTCTATCCGGAGCACTCGACCTATGCGACGACGCTGCGCTTTGGCGGCGAGGTCTCGGCCTCTTTCCTCGGCGTCAATCCTTGGGTGCGGGTCGCCTATAATGAGATGCTCGACCGCGATCCCAGGCGTGTGAACGTCAGTCTCGCCGGCGTGCTCAGCCAAATGGCGACGCAGACGATCCTCATTCCGACCTATGATCGCAATTCCGTCACGGTCGGCGTCGGCGCGCAGGGCGATCTCGCGCCGAATATCGGCTGGCGCATCGGCTATGACGCCGATGTCGCGACTCGCAACGGGGCCGTCGCCCATTCGGTGACGACGGCCGTGCGCATCGGCTTTTGATGAAAGCGGGACGACGCCGCCGTCAAGCGGTGGCGTCGTCCGGATGCCGGCGATGGCCTTCGCCGTGGTGATGGCCATCGGCGTGAGGATGATCTTCGGCGTGGTGATGACGCCGACGCGCCTCCTCATAATCTTCCTCGAACTCATCGTCGCGGTCGCGCGCATGATGGCGGTGGCGACGGCGGCCGGTCATTCCGCGGAACACCGCCCGCGCCAGACCACGCAGCGGCGAGGTCAAGCGGCTCACATCCTCGATCCGCTCGATCACCGCCTCGCTACGTGAGAGCTCACGGTCGAGCGCGGCCTTGGTGCGACACAGATCGACGTCGCGATCGTCGAACCAGGTTCCGAGCACGCGCCACCAGGCGATGGAGAGGCCTTGCAGCTTCAACGCGCCGAGCGCGCCTTCGCTGTCTATGTCGGCGGCCTCCAGCATGAAACGCATGGAATTGACCGTCTCGCGATTGAGCGCGGCGGCCGCCAGCGGATCGGTGGACGCCCATTGCGACACCGATTCCAGCGCATTGCGATAGGGCTCGAGCGCCTCGAGACGGCGCAGCAGCACCTCATAGAGCCGCTCCTTGGCGGGCTCCGAGGCGTAGCGGCCGGCGAAATCCTCCAGCACCTGCCGGTCGATCTTGCGCGAGAAAGCCGCCAGCACCGCGCCCTTGGACGGAAAGCAGTCGCGGAAATCCGCGAGCGAGACATCCGCGTCCTGGGCGATGTCGGAAATCGCGATATCCTCGAAGGCGCGGCGCGCCGCCAGCCGCATCAAGGATTCGACGATACGGTCGCGGACCGAGCCGCTTCCATTGCCTGTTTCGTTGGTCTTGCCGCTCGTCGCCATCGCCGCCTCCTCACATCGCTCGAAGCCAGCCGCTTCCAAGAAGTCAATTTAGGCATGTTAATTTAGGGCGTTTTTGCCGGATCGGAAGCGCTTTGCGCCGCTCAGCCGGACAATTCCCCCGCCCGGCGCTTCGCCGCGGCGACCGCGCGCTCCAGCAGCGGCGCGAGGCCGTCGCCCGCCATCAGGACCTCGAGCGCCGCCGCGGTCGTGCCGCCGGGCGAGGTGACGTTCTGACGAAGCGTCGCCGGCGTCGTATCGGCGCTCTGACGCAATAACTCGCCGGCGCCGGAAACGGTTGCGCGGGCCAGCCGCGCCGCCGTCTCCTCCGGCAGGCCGGCCTCGACGCCCGCTCTGGTCAGGCACTCGACGAAATAGAAGACATAGGCCGGACCGGAGCCGGACACGGAAGTCACGGCGTCGACCAGCGGCTCGGTCTCGACCCAGACCACCTCGCCGACGGCGGCGAGCAGAGCCTCGGCCAGCGCGTGATTCTCCGCATCGACGGCGGGCGCGGCGAAGACGCCGGTGATTCCACGGCCGATGGCGGCCGGCGTATTGGGCATTGCGCGCACGAAAAGCCGCGCCTGCGGCAGCCGCGCGGAAAGATCGGCGACGCGCTTGCCGGCGAGAATGGAGACGATGAGCGTATCGGCGCCGGCCTCTCCCGCGATCGTCGGCGCGACTTGATCCAGCGCCTGCGGCTTCACGGCGAGCAGAAGCGCGCGCGGGGCCTCGCGATTTTCGGGGTTGAGGCGAAAGCCGCGCTCCTGCGCGAACGAGACGAGCGCCGGCGAAGGCTGCGGCTCGACAATGGTCACGCCCGCGCCAGAAAGCCCGCGAGCCGCCCAGCCCTGCAGCAGGGCGAAACCCATTTTTCCGGCCCCGACCAGAGTGATGGAGCGGGGCAGCTCGGCCGCGTCGGCCATTTGGATCACGCTTCTCCCTTGGTCTCGAAGGTCGCGGTCTCGAGCGCTTCCTTAGCGCCCTTGCCGGCCCAGAGCACGAATTGGAACGCCTGATAATAGCGCTCGCAGGTCTCCAGCGCATGGTCCAGCAGAGCGGCGCATTGCGGGCCGGAGGGTTGGGCGCCGCCGGTCAGCAGCAGGCCCTGGCGATGCATGACCACCCCTTCGGTCGGCCAAAGATCGAAATGGCCGACCCAGAGCTGCTCGTTGATGGTGCGGATCAGCGCCTGCGCCTCGGTGCGGCGGCGCTCCGGCACCCGCAGATCGAAGGCGCAGCTCACATGGAGCGTCTCGAGCTCCGCCAGCCAGGTGAAGGCCACATGATAGTCCGTCCAGCCGCCGGCGACCGAGATGGAAATCTCGTCTTCGGCGTCACGATCGAAGCTCCAGTCATTGGTGGCCGCCAATTGCTCGACGATGTCGACGGGATGCAGGGGACGGTCGAAGTCTTTGTCAGGTGCGATCAGCATGAGCGAAACCTAATGTGAGGGTCGGCCAGACGAGGGCGACGGACGCTTCTCTCTTCAGAGACGCATACGCTGACTGCGAGCCTCGCGTTCCCGTTGTTCGGGAACCGCCGACGAAACGAATCGTCCTGCTCGTTCACTATACTCGAAACGATTGAAATGCCGCCGACTCAACTCTTCGTGGGCGCGAACCTCAAGTGCGTTCGTCGATTTGTCGCACAGTGGTGGATTCGTTCCGGCCGGTCTACAGGCGGCGGGCCGACGTCCACAAGCTGAAGCATTCGCGGAACGAAAAACCATGGGACAAGTCTCCGCCGCTCGGCTTGCGCGAAGCTGCGCGACGGCCTTGGAGCTGTTCCGCTTTCGTCTTTCGAGCGCGTCATCCCTCCGATCCGACCGGATGACGCACTCTATTGTCTATTGGGGCGTGAGTTCTGATCGATCGAAAAGCGTGATCAGGGCGTCATGACCACCGGCGTGCCCACGCCGACGCGCTCATAGAGGTCCACAACATCCTCGTTCAGCATGCGAATGCAGCCATAGGAAGCGGCCGTGCCGACCGAGGCGCGCATCTTATTGGTGGTGCCGTGGATCGCCACCTGATTGCGGTCGAGCGTCAGGGCGCGAACGCCCATCGGATTATGCGGCGAGCCGCCATGGATGAAATTGGGCAGCTCGGGATGGTCCTGCTTGACCACCGCCGGCGGAACCCAATCGGGATTCACATATTTCCCGTCGATATGGGCGTAGCCGGACCATTCCTTGCCGGCCTTGGGCACGGCGACCGGATAGCGAATGGCGGTGCCGTCCCCGTTAACCAGGAACAGGCTGCGCTGGCGGGCGCTGATGACCACAGTGCCCGCCTGAACCGGGGCGCTGTAGGAGACGACATTATGCGCCGCGCTCGCCGTCCCCGGCAGAGCGAGGCCGCCCGCGAGCGCCGCCGCGGCCGTGAAACTCGAAATACGCTGACGAAACGAAATGCACATGGCTCACCTTCTCCGAATGGCCGGCGTCGCATTCGAACATGTCGCGCATTCTAGCTTCGGCCACATTCCGCGCCAGCCATCCCATAGTTGCGGTTACGGTTTAACACTAAGATTTCCTTACCTGTCTCGCTAAAGCGCGACAAATGCCGAGAAATCCCCGCCTAATTTCCGCCGCCCCATTTCCGGCGCGCCGGGCGGCGGTTGCGCGGGGCGCGCGTTCGGGGCATGACGGGGCATGGAGAGAGGACAGTCCGCGCCGGCGATCTTCGATCGCGCTCTGCTGCGTCGCCGGCTGGCGCGGGCCGCAGCGCGCGGCGCGCCGGATTTTCTATTGGCGCGCGCCGCCGATGATCTCGCCGACCGGCTGGCGGGCATAAAGCGCCCCTTCCCCCGCTCTCTCGATCTCTGCACCCCCGCGGCGCATTTCGCGCAGACCGTCGCCGCCGGCGGGCGGCCAGCGCCGCTGCGGGCCGGGCGTTTCTACGAGCCCGGCGTCGATCTCGTCGCCGAGGAGGAGGCGCTGCCCTTCGCGGCGGAGGCTTTCGACCTGATCGTCTCCGGCTTTGCGCTGCAATGGGTGGACGATCTGCCGGGCGCGCTCGCCCAGGCGCGGCGGATGCTGGCGCCGGATGGGCTGTTTCTGGCCTGCTTTCCGGGCGGCGCGAGCCTCATAGAGCTGCGCGCCGCGCTCGCCCAGGCGGAGGACGAGATATGCGGCGGCGCCAGCCCACGCGTCTCGCCTTTCGTCGATCTGCGCGATCTCGGTGGGCTGTTGCAGCGCGCGGGCTTCGCTCTGCCAGTGACGGACGTCGATTCCTTCACGCTGCGCTATGATTCCATGTTCGCGCTCTGCGCCGAGCTGCGCGCCATGGGCGCGGCCAATGTGCTGACGGAGCGCTCCCGCAAGCCGCTGCGGCGCGCCATTCTGCTGCGCGCGGCGGAAATCTACGCCGAGCGTTTCTCCGACGCCGACGGCCGCGTTCGCGCGACGATGGAACTGGTCTGGCTCTCCGGCTGGGCGCCGCATGAGAGCCAGCAGAAGCCGCTGCAGCCGGGCTCGGCGCAAATGCGGCTCGCCGATGCGCTGAAGCCGAAGGACGGCTAGCGCGCGAGAATTTTGATCGTCCGCCGCTGAACGGCCCGCTTCTCCCACGGCCGCTCCTCGACGAAGACGAGGCCCGCCCTCCCCGCGGCGACGGCCGCGATGCGGAAGAAACGCCGACCCGGCGCGCCGACCAGCGGCCGATCCGGCGCGCCGCCCGCGGGCGCGAAGCCGCCGTCGCCGACCCGCACGATCGCCGGATTTTCGCTCGCCTCGCGATCGAAGCGCCAAACATAGCCGGTAGAGGGGTTCTCGACGAAATCGATCGTCCGCGTCTCGCCCTTGGCCAGAGAAAGACACCCCTCCCCGGCCCGAACCGCAGATAATTCGAGCAAAATCATCGTGATCGCGACAAGAATCGGCTTTGTCATCCTTAAGCCTCGACCGCAATTGCCGCGCATCCGATCAACTCGGCGATCTTCGCCGCGGCAGCCGCCGCGCCATCCTCTCGGCCAATGCGATCGGCCGCCTCGCGGGCCTTCCGCGCATGGCCCTCGTCAGCGAGCAGCGCGCCCAGCTCCTTCGTCAGGCGGTCGGCGGCGCAGCGCTCATAGGGCAGCAGCCGCCCGACGCCGAGACGCGCCACTCGCGCCGCATTGTCGTGCTGATCGCCGAAGACGGGGACGACGAGCTGCGGCCTCCCGGCGCGCAGCGCCTGCCCGCAAGTTCCCGAGCCGCCGTGATGCACGATTGCCGCAGCACGTGGGAAGATCAGCGAATGGCGGATATGGCCGGCGACTAAGAGCTGCGGCGGCAATCCCTCGGCCAGCGCCTCGCGCTCCTCCTCGGCGACGAGCAGCACCGCGCGGCGCCCGAGCTGCATCGCCGCGCTGCCGGCGGCGCGGTAGAAGTCCGAGCGGGCATGGACGACGAAGCTGCCCAGCGTCACGACGATCGGCGGCTCGCCCGCGGCGAGAAATTCCGCTAACCCCGCCGGCAAGGCCTCCGCCGTATCGGTGAAGCGATCGTGGAAAGTGTGGCCGGCGAGGAAGAGATCGGCCGGATGATCGGGCTGCGGCGGCGCCAGCAGCGGGCTCAGCAGGCCGAGCGTCGCCTGCGCATAGGGGCCTCCGGTCAAGAGCGCGCGCCCGCGTCGATGCGGCAGGCCGAGCTCACGCCGCAGCCGCGCGATCGGCCGGCCCTGAAAGGCCAGAAAATGCGTCAGCGCGAAGCCGAGCGCCTCATTATAGGCGAGCGCGAGACCCGAGCGCGGCTGCGCCAGAAAGCGCGAGCGCGGGCCGAGCGGCGGATCATAAGCGGAGAGCAGAAAGAGCGACGACACGACGCCGTCGAAGAGCGGAACGCCGAGCCGCTCCGCCGCGAGCTTGGCTGAGAAACATATGCTATGCGCGACGATCGCCGCCGCGCCCTCGCTGGCCGCGGCGACATCCTCATAGCTCTCGCGCAGATAAGGAAAGATCAGCTCGCGGAACATGAAGCCATCCTCGCGCGCGACGCGATCGGCGAGCCCGCCGATATCCGTGCCGAGCCGCGCGGCCAGCTCGTCTATATCCGGCCGCATGACGGCGAAGCCGAGCCCCTCGCTCTCGATCCACTCCCGATAAAAGTCGCTGGCGACGATCACCGGGCGAAAGCCGAGGCGTTTCAAGGCATGAGCGAGCGCCACATAAGGATTGAGGTCGCCGAGCGAGCCGAAGGTCGCTATGACGATTTTCCGCCCGTCTCCCATAACCGCTTTGTTCCTCCGCCCCATGGAGTCGGCCCGCGCACATGTTATACTGCTTTCCTCGTGAGAAAGAGGACTTAGATGACCGCCGCTTCCGCTTCCGATCCAATGCCGTCGCTCGCCGGCGCCACGCGCGCCGAGCTGGCCGATGCGCTGCGCGCCATAGAGATTCCGGAGCGCGAGATCAAAATGCGGGTCTCGCAGCTGTGGCATTGGATCTATTTCCGCGGCGCGCGCGAGTTTTCCGAGATGCTCAACATCTCGAAAGTCGTGCGCGCAAAGCTCGCCGAGCGCTTCACCTTGCGGCTGCCGGAGATCGCCGCCGAGCAGGTCTCCACCGACGGCACGCGCAAATGGCTGCTACGACTCGATCCCGTCGACGCCAACGACAAGGGCGCGGAGATCGAATGCGTCTATATTCCCGAGAGCGATCGCGGAACCTTGTGCGTCTCCAGCCAGGTGGGCTGCACGCTCAATTGCAGCTTCTGCCACACCGGCACGCAAAAACTGGTGCGCAATCTCTCGACGCGCGAGATCGTCGCGCAGCTTCTCGTCGCGCGCACGCGGCTCGGCGATTTTCCCGGCCTTGAGCCGCCGACCGATGGGCTCGTGCCCTCGGGGCCGGATGTGCGCGCTGTCTCCAACATCGTCTTCATGGGCATGGGCGAGCCGCTCTATAATCTCGAGCAGGTCGAGGATGCGATCGAGATCATGTCCGACGGCGACGGACTGTCGCTGTCGAAGCGGCGCATCACCGTCTCGACATCGGGCGTCGTGCCGCAGATCGAGAAGCTCGGCGCCGAATGCGGGCCTATGCTCGCGATCTCGCTGCACGCCGTGCGCGATCCGTTGCGCAATGAGCTGGTGCCGCTCAACAAGAAATATCCGATCCGCGAATTGCTCGACGCCTGTCGCGACTATCCAGGCGCCTCCAATGCGCGGCGCATCACTTTCGAATATGTGATGCTGAAGGGCGTCAACGACAGCCCGGCGGAAGCGCGCGAATTGGTGCGGCTGCTGAAGGGCATTCCGGCCAAGATCAATCTGATCCCCTTCAACCCCTGGCCGGGCGCGCCCTATGAGTGCTCCGATTGGGAGACGATCGAGCGCTTCTCCGACATCGTCTTCAACGCCGGCTATGCGAGCCCGGTGCGCACGCCGCGCGGCCGCGACATTCTCGCGGCCTGCGGTCAGCTGAAGAGCGAGACGGAGAAGCTACGCGCAAGGGCGCGGCTCGCGGTGGAGTGAGCCGGGCCGGAACAGTCAGCCCAGCAGCCGGCGCAGCGCCTCCGCGCTGGTGACGGGGCCATTGGCCGGCGCGCCCTTATTGGCGAGCTTGTCGAGCGTGATGAGGATCTTCGTCAGCTTGTCCTGCATCAGATTGACGTCATTGGCGAGCTCGTTGAAACGATTCTCCAATAGGATGAGATGCCGGCCGAGCGCCCGCGTGTTGGGCGAACCGTCCGGACTGGTCTGAACGCCCTGCGTCTGCATGTCGTATTGCTGGAAGACTCGCATCGAATTCTCCGATTGGTCGCCGCCGAGAGGAATGGTCACATCTCTATCGGGCAGAGGATGGCGCGAGCCGGCCCTGCGACAAGGCCGCTCGGAGAATTTCAGCGCCCGCCGCGCGCGGCGCGAAAGCCGATGGCGGCGAGAGCGGCCGAGATCAGCACATTCCAATTGCTGAGCGTGAGCGCGAAGATGCGCAGCGCCGGACGATCGCAGCTCACCACTTTCATCTTGTCGAGCGAGGAGCGGAAATCGTCGAAGGAGCCGGCCTTGCGCAGAGCGCCCGTGCATTCGGAGGGGCCGGGAAAGAGCTTCAGCTCGACGCCCGAATGATAGAGCGCCAGCGCCGTTCCCGCCGCGAACAAAAGCCCGAGCAGCGCCAGGGCGACGCGCGCGGCCCCCTCCCCGCCCCGCTGCAGCGCTATGGCCGCGAAGGCGGCGAGCGGAATGCCGGCATAATAGGGAATGCGCTGCTTCAGGCACAGCTCACAGGGGGCGAAGCCCATCGCCTCGATGATCCAGGCACCGCCTATGGTGGCGACGGCGACGCCGAGAACGGCCAGCGCCGCGCGTTGTCGCGTGGAGAGCAGCGCCGCGATCACAGGAATTTCGCCGCCACGACGAAGCCGACGACGACGATCGCCGCCATCCCGCCGATGAACAGGCCGAAATGCGCCTCGAGCTTGTCGCGCAGAAAATCGCCGAAATGATTGATGGCGGCGGCGAGGATGAAGAAGCGCAGGCCGCGCGTCACCAGCGAGAGCGCGAGAAACAGGCCGAAATTATAATCCATCAGCCCGGAGACGATGGTGACGAGCTTGAAGGGAATGGGCGTCAGCCCTTTCACCAGAATGAAGAGAGCGCCCCAATGGGCATAGAACGCCCGCAGCGCCTCCATTTTGGCGGCGTAGCCATAGAGATCGATGAGCCACAGGCCGATCGTGTCGTAGAACAGCGCGCCTATGGCGTAGCCGAGCGCGCCGCCGGCCACAGAGGCCACGGTGCAGATGCCGGCATAGAACCAGGAACGCTTGGGCTCGGCCAGCGACATAGGCAGGAGAATCACATCCGGCGGAACCGGGAAGAAGGAGCTTTCCGCAAAAGCTATGGCGCCGAGCGCGAACGGCGCATGCCGGCTGCCGGCGAGCGACATGGTCCAGTCGTAGAGCTTTTTGATCATTTTCCAACCGGTTCTAAGGGCGAAGCGCCCCTCGCTTACCATCTCGCGGCGCCGGAGGCGAGGCTGGCCGCGCATCGGCCGTGCGAAACGCGCAAGCTCGCCTTGACGGAGGCTTCGGCCCGGCTAATATCCGCGCCGCGACGCCGGCCCCGCCGGCCCGCGCCCCTGTGGCGGAATTGGTAGACGCGCTCGACTCAAAATCGAGTTCCGCAAGGAGTGCTGGTTCGACTCCGGCCAGGGGCACCAATAGCCTAATAATTCAAGTAGATAGAACCGCGCCCGCATCTCAATAATGCGGCGGCGGTCGCTCCGGCGCGTCGCGGTGGCCGAGCGTCTGGAACTCCTCGCGCAGGCGAGCGATCTGCCGTTCCAGCGCGTCGATCCGTCGCCATTGCGAGGCGATGACGTCGTTCAGATCGGCGACGGTCTTGTCCTGATGCGCGAGCGCCGTCTCCAGGGCGACGAGACGAGAGGACAAATCCGAAAGCTCACCGCTCATGAGGGCTCCATTGCGCCGCGCATTCCATCGGCCGGCGCGCGCATCCAAGCTTCGATCGCGCGGAAAGACAAGAGCTTCCGCTCCGGCTCCGCCCGGCCGGAGCGTGTGTCGCCCCGTCAATCCGCCGCCAACGCCTTCAGCGTCTGCAGCGCCACGGAGGTCGCGGAGGAGCGGCTGTCGACGCCGAGCTTCACGAAAATGCGCTCCAAATGCTTATGCACCGTGCGCGGTGAGATGCAGAGAATCTCGGCGATGTCGTGATTCGACTTGCCGCGCGCGAGCCAGCTCAGCACCTCCGCCTCGCGCAGCGTCAGCGCGAATTTCTGGGCCAGAAACGCCTCGTCGCTGACGCTCTGCGGCTCGGTCAGGCGAAACAGCAGCTCGTCGCCGCCGATCTCGCAGAGAAAGGAGATGGCGACCGGCCCCGCCGCCGCGGAGGCATCATGGTCGCGGCGCTCGGCCGCTTCGCGCAGCAACGCCGCAAAAGCCTCCGGCGGCTGCGAGCGCAAGATCTCGAAGGGGCCGAGTCGCGCCGCGAGAAGATCGGCCGCCTGCGGCGTGCACCAGAGCAGGCGTCCGTCGCGATCGGTGGCCAGGAGATGGCGGCCCGTGGCGTCCAGCGCGACGCGTGCGCCAAAGGCGGCCTTGGCGTTGGAGACGTGAATGCGGATGCGGGCGACGAGCTCCTCTATGATGACTGGCTTCACCACATAATCGACGCCGCCGGCCTCGAGGCCCATGAGCACATGGCTCGTGTCCTTGAGCCCCGTGAGGAAGATCACCGGCAGATGTGCGAAGCGCGGATTCTGCTTTATGCGCCGGCAGGTCGCAAAACCGTCGAGGCCGGACATCACCGCGTCGAGCACGACGACATTCGGCGTCACGCGCTCGAGCAGAGCCAGCGCCGCCTCGCCATTGGTGGCGGCGAGCGCGGTGAAATCGGCGCGCTCCAGCGCCTCGACGAGCAGGCTCAGCTCGTCGCGATTGTCATCGACGACGAGCGCCGTGTCGCGTTGGCGCAGATCAGCCGACATGCTCGGCCTCCTGCGTCAATGCGGCCTCGAGCGTCTGCGCCAGCTCCTCGAATTCGAAATTCTGCGCCATGGCGCGCAATTGCGCGATCGCCGCGGAACGCTCCGGCGCAGCGGCCTCGATCTCGCGCAGCGCCGTCTCGATGCCGCGGCTATGGCCGACGCGGCAGAGCCGCAGCAGCTTCTCGACGCTCTCGCGCGGCAAAGCGAGCGCGGCGGGCGCGAAAGGCTCCTCGCGGGCGATCGAGCGCGCCGTCACATAGAACCAGTCGAGCCCGAGAAGATTGCCGATGCGGTCCAGCATTTCGGAAAATTCGATCGGCTTCACCAGAAAATCATCATGCGGCGAATCGGGGCCGCGACGCTCCATCAGCTCATGGGCGTTGGCCGAGACCATCATGATCGGCGTCTCCGGCCCGAGCGCGTCGCGCAATCGCCGCGCCGCTTCCCAGCCGTCCATGCCGGGCATTGCGATATCGAGCATGACGAGATCGGGATTGCGCTCGATGGCGAGCGCGACGCAATCGGAGCCATTGGAAGCCGTCAGCACGTCGAAGCCGAGCCCGCCCAGCGATTGGCGCATCACATCGATGTGCGTCGCCGTGTCGTCGGTGACGAGAATGGTCTTGCGCGCCCCGGCATAGCCGCGAATCTGTGGCGGCTTCTGCCCCTCCTCCGGCGAGGTCGCGGCGGTGAGATAGAGGCGCACGACAAAGCGGCTACCGCGACCGACCTCGCTCTCGACGCGCATCTCGCCGCCGATGATCTGCGTCAGCAGCTTGGTGATGGTGAGGCCGAGGCCGGTGCCGGGAATGGCGGAGACAGCCGCCATGCGGCCGCGCTCGAAGGGCGCGAAAATGCGCTGCATATCCTCCGGCATGATGCCGATCCCCGTGTCCTCGACGATGAACTCCGCAATGTCGTTGCGATAGGAGACCTTCAGCCCCGCATGGCCGCGCTCGGTGAATTTCACGGCGTTGGAGACGAGATTGATGAGGATTTGCCGCAGGCGCTTCCTGTCGGTGCGCACATAGCGCGGCAGATCGGGGCTGCGCTCATAGCGAAAGGCGACGCCCTTGGCCGCCGCCTGCAGGCGGAACATATCGACGAGCTGGTCCAGCGTCTCGTCGATGCGGAAAATATCGCGCGCGACATCGAGCGAGCCGGTCTCAATCTTGGCGACGTCCAGCAATCCGTCGATGAGATTGGTGATGTGCTCCGTGCTGCGGCGGATGACGCGCACCGCGTCCTGCGGACGATCGGTGGCGTCGCGCTCCAGCAATTGCGCATAGCCGTTGATGGCGTTGAGCGGCGTGCGAATCTCGTGATTGAGCCCCGCTATGAAGCGCGTCTTAGCGATATTGGCCGCCTCCGCCGCCTCCTTGGCGCGTTGCAGCTCGGCGTCGGTGCGCTCGTGAGCCGCGATCTCCTCGTGCAGAATCTCGGTCTGCCGGCGGGTCTCCTCCTCCGCGACGCGGCGGCTCTCCTGCGCGAGCACCAATGTCCAGGCGGCGACGCCCATGACGAGCAGCAGGCCGACGAAAACGATCTCCAGCGTCGTGCGAATGATCGGCCTCTGCACCGGGCCGACGACGGCGGCATATTGGAAATAGATCGCGCCGAGGATCGCCGCGCTCGTCACCGCGAGCAGACCGAGCACAACGAGAAATCGGCCAGCGCGCGTCGAGAAGAAGGGCAGCGAGAATCTCGGCAGAAGAGCGGAGAAGAGCGCGCGCGCCTGCGAGGCGAGCCGCGCCTCCGGCTTGCAGGCGTCCTTGCAGCGCATATCCAGCGAGCAGCAGAGCGAGCAGATCGCCGCGCCATAGGCCGGGCAGGACGCCATATCGCTGGGCTCGAACTCGTTCTCGCAGATCATGCAGCGCATGGGCTCGCGGAAGACAGCCTGCGGGCGCGCGATATAATAGCGCCCGCCGGTGGCGTAGGCGATGAGCGGCGCGAGCGAGAAGGCGACAATAAAGCCGACGATCGCCGAAAGCGGCTGCAGCGTGTCGCCGAGCAGGCCATAGAGCGCCGCCGTCGAGACGATGAGCGAGCCGAGCATCGCCCCACAGCCGACCGGATTGACGTCATAGAGATAGGCGCGGCGAAACTCGATCTGTGGCGGGCTCAATCCGAGCGGCTTGTCGACGACGAGATCTGCGGTCAGCGCGCCGATCCAGGCGACGGCGAAATTCGAGTAGAAGGTCAGAATGCTGTCTATGACATGGCTGACGCCGAATTCCATCAGCAATAGCGCCAGAGTGACATTGAACACCAGCCAGACGACGCGGCCGGGATGGTTGTGCGTGATGCGCGAGAAGAAGTTGGACCAGGCGATGGAGCCGGCATAGGCGTTGGTGACATTGATCTTCGTCTGACAGACGACGACGAAGAGACCGGTGAGCGCCAGCGCGAGGCCGGGCGAATGAACGAGGCTCGAGAAGGCGAGATAATAAATCTCGCTCGGCTGCGCCGCCCGCTCGGCCGGAACGCCGAGCGACAATGCCTGATAGGCGAGAAAGGAGCCGGCGGCGAGCTTGGCGACGCCGATCAATATCCAGCCCGGCCCGGCCGCGAAGAGCGCGAAACGCCAGCTGCGCGCGCCGATGCGCGCCGTCGTCGGCAGAAAGCGCAGATAATCGACCTGCTCGCCGATTTGCGGCAGCAGCGACAGCAGGATCGAGGCGGAAAGCCCGAAGAGCTTCAGATCGAAAGAGCCGTTCAGCGCGCCCGAAGCGCCGGCGAACGACATCCAGCCGGAGACGGCCGGCCCACCGACGGCGATGAGATAGACGAGCGGCGCGGTCTGCAGCACGAGCCAGATCGGCTGCGTCCATAGCTGATAGCGGCTGATGAAGCGAATGCCCAGCGCTGCAATGGGCAATATCGCGAGCGAAGAAATAGCGTAAGCGAGGCCGAGCGGCACGCCGAGGCACATTTGCAGCGCATCGGCCATGATCGTCGCCTCTATGGCGAAGAGGATGAAGGTGAAGCAGGCGTAGATCAGCGAGGTGACGGTGGAGCCGATGTAGCCGAAGCCGGCGCCGCGCGTCAGCAGATCCATGTCGACGCCATATTTGGCCGCGTAATGGCCGATCGGCAGGCTGGCGAGAAAGATCAGCGCGCCGACGGCGAGGATCGCCGCCATGGCGTTGGTGAAGCCGAACATCAGCGTCACGCCGCCGCCCAGCGCCTCGCAGGCGAGAAAGGAAATCGCCCCGAGCGCTGTGTTGGCGACGCGCCAAGGCGTGAAGCGGCGCGCCGCTTCCGCCGTGTAGCGCAGCGAATAATCCTCGAGCGTCTGGTCCGCGACGAACTTGTTATAGGTCCGACGGACCGGGAAAATTCGCTGCTGCTCGCGCATGCTCTCTTTACGTTGGGGCGTCGCCCGCGTCAGACCGGCCGAGGCTCGCCCGCCGGTCGCCAGCCCTGCGCCTCGAGACAGTCTAGCATGGGCTTGGTCAGGATCGTCGTCGAAGGCGGCGGCGACACCAGCGTCGGCCGCTCGGCCTCGCCGAGCTTCTTGACGCAGGCGTCTGTGGCTTTCTTCAGGCCGCCCATATCGCCGCCGATGTTCCACCACATGTCCACGGCGTAGCGTGGCGCGGCGACCGAAGCGGCCGGCTTCGTCCCCTTATGGCTCTTCGACGATGCGTTCGCCTGCCCCACCGCAAAGACGAGCGCGAGCGTTCCCGCAGTCAATCCGAAAATATCCAGTGCCGTCGATCTGCGCATGCGCGTCTCTCCCCCAGCGCCGACGAATCTGCGTCGGCTCTCATGCCCTATTCGACGAAAAGGCGCGAACGGAGCAATACGCATTTCAGCGTATTCCTACCTAGGGGCTCGCACGACTAGTCCTTGACGTGACGAAACCGGCGCGAATCGCCGGGGGGACGACACGAGGGGGACAGATGAACCAATCCCACGAAGCACTTGCGGCGCAAGAAACAACGCGCCGTCGGTCCAAGCTCGCGGCCAAGGCCGCGCCGGCGCTCGCCTTGGCGGTCTGCTGCCTGATTGGGGATCAGGCGGCGCAGGCCCGTGTGGTGGTTCCGTTCGGCGACGATCAATGGGTCAGCGTCGGATTCGGCCTGCGTCCCTTCTTCAGCGACGTCACGCGCAATCACACGCCCGGGACCAATCCCGATCGCGTCGACCTCGAGAGCTTCCGCATCTTCTCCTCGGCGTCCTTCAATCAATATCTGAAGGCGACCTTCAACACGGAAGTCTCCAGCAACAATACGATTCAGGTGCTCGACGGCTATGGCCAGTTCGAGCCGCTGGACGAGATCAACGTCTGGGGCGGCCGCATGCTGCCGCCGAGCGACCGCGCCAATCTCGACGGTCCCTATTATCTGCTCGGCTGGTCTTATCCCGGCGTCGTCTCGCGCTATCCCGGCAAGGTCTCCGGCCGCATGGACGGCGGCACGGTCTGGGGCAAGCTGTTCGAAAAGCGCCTCACCTATTCATTCGGCGTCTATGACGGCCACAATCAAATCATCGGCGCGTCGAACCAATCCGGCAATCCGCTGTTCGCCGGCCGCCTCAATCTCAATCTGCTCGATCCCGATCCCGATCCCGCCTATTACACCAGCAGCACCTATTTCGGCGGCGCAGATGTGCTGGCGATCGGCGTCGCGGCGCAATATCAGCAGGACGGCGTCGGCAATCAGCTGCAGCGCGCCGACTTCACCGCCTGGAACGTCGACGTTCTCTTCGAGAAGAAGCTCGGCGAATTCGGCGCCGCGACCTTCGAGGGCGCCTATTACCGCTATTACACCCATGGCGTGAACGACGTCGCCACCAATTTCAACAACGCCCGCTCGACCGATCTCGTCGGCGGCATACGGCCCGGCGAAGCCTATATGGTCGGCGCCGGCTATCTCATTCCTTACGTGATCGGATGGGGCCGTTTCCAGCCTTACTTCCGCTATCAATCCTTCCGCGACACGCTCGCCGCGACATGGGAGCGCCAATACGACATGGGCGTCTCCTATGTGATCGACGGACACAATCTGCGCATCACGGCCAATTACGCGATCAACCAATTCACCGCGCGCAAGGACATCGACAAGTTCATCCTCGGCGTTCAGATCCAATTCTGAGCGCGGCGCGACCTATCCGACCTGGGAGAGAGACGAATGAAACGTAGAGTTATGGTGAAGAGTCTCGGCATGCTCGCCGCAGGCGCGTTGCTCGCGTCGACCGCGCTCGTTCCGGCGCACGCGGAGGAAAAGGGGCCGATCAAGGTCGGCATTCTGCATTCTCTCTCCGGCACCATGGCCATCAGCGAGACCGTGCTGAAGGACACGGCGCTGATGGCGATCGAGGAGATCAACGCCAAGGGCGGCGTGCTCGGGCGCAAGCTCGAGCCCGTCGTCATCGATCCCGCCTCCAACTGGCCGCTCTTCGCCGAAAAAGCGCGCCAGCTGCTCGCCACCGACAAGGTCGCCGTCGTCTTCGGCTGCTGGACCTCGGTGTCGCGCAAATCCGTGCTGCCGGTGTTCAAGGAGCTGAACGGCCTCTTGTTCTATCCGGTGCAATATGAGGGCGAGGAGCTTGAGAAGAACGTCTTCTACACGGGCGCGGCGCCGAACCAGCAGGCCATTCCCGCCGTCGAATATCTGATGAGCAAGGCCGGCGGCGGCGCCAAGCGCTTCGTGCTGCTCGGCACCGATTACGTCTATCCGCGCACGACCAATAAGATCCTGCGCGCCTTCCTCCATTCCAAGGGCGTCGCCGACGCCGACATAATGGAGGAATACACGCCCTTCGGTCATAGCGATTATCAGACCATCGTCGCCAACATCAAGAAATTCGCCTCCGGCGGCAAGACGGCGGTCGTCTCGACGATCAATGGCGACTCCAACGTGCCCTTCTACAAGGAGCTGGGCAATGCCGGGCTCAAGGCGACGGAAGTTCCGGTCGTCGCCTTCTCGGTCGGCGAGGAGGAGCTGCGCGGCGTCGACGCCAAGCCGCTCGTCGGCCATCTGGCGGCGTGGAATTACTTCATGTCGCTGAAGAACCCCGCCAATACGGAGTTCAAGAAGAAATGGGCCGCCTACGCCAAGGCGCATGGCGTCGCCAACGCCGACAAGCCGCTGACCAATGATCCGATGGAGGCAACTTACATCGGCGTCAATCTCTGGAAGCAGGCGGTCGAGAAGGCCAAGACCACCGATGTCGACAAGGTGATCGCCGCCGTCGGCGGTCAGAAGCTCGAGGCGCCGTCGGGCTTCACCGCCGAGATGGATGCGAAGAACCACCATCTCCACAAGCCGGTGTTCATCGGCGAAGTGAAGGCGGACGGCCAGTTCAATGTCGTGTGGAAGACGCCCGGCCCCGTGCGCGCGCAGCCCTGGAGCCCCTTCATTCCCGGCAATGACAAGAAAAAGGACGAGCCGGACACGCATTGACGAGACTGGCGGGCGGCCCGGCGATCGGGCCGCCCGATGCGGCTTTGAAATGGAGCGTTGAAACTTGCGTATGCTCAGACTGATCGTCGGCCTGCTGCTGGCTATGTCCGTCGCGCCGGCCATGGCGCTCGACCGCGAGACGATCGCCCAGCTGACCGGCGGCGATCCCGACGAGCAGCATAGAGCGCTGGGCGCCGCCGCCGCGCGCGGCGATCTCTCCGCCATCCCTTTTCTACGCGATCTCCTCGCCGACCGCGTTAAGCTCGCCGGCGACAAGGCGTTCATCGTCGATGGCGACAAGGTCGTGGACGCGCTGGAACGCACGCCTGCCGAGCTTCCCGCCGACGCCGAGGACGCCTCGACCAGCAATAGCCTGCGTCTCGCGATCGAGGAGACGATCGCGCTGATCGAGCTTGCTTCGCCCGATCGCGCCGCCCGGCTCGAAGCGGTGAAGCGGCTGCAGAGCGCCGAGCTCGACGAGAGCCGCGTCGCCTTGCTGGCGAAAGCCGAGCAGAAGGAGCGCGACGCCAGCGTCCGCGACGTGCTGCGCCAGATGCGCGCGCTCGGCGAGCTGCAGAGCGCCGATCGCGTGCAGCGCCTCTCCGCCGCGCAGGCGCTGCGCACCACCATATCCGGCCGCGTCCGCGAGGCGTTGAAGACGCGCCTCGCCACCGAGGACGACGGCGAAGTGCGCGTCGCGCTGACGCGCTCGCTGCGCAATGTCGAATCGAGCCTCGCCATCGGCGAGAATCTCGGCGTCGTCTTCTCGGGGCTGAGCCTCGGCAGCATATTGCTGCTCGCCGCGCTCGGCCTCGCCATCACTTACGGGCTGATGGGCGTCATCAACATGGCGCATGGCGAGATGATGATGATCGGCGCCTATGCGACCTATATCGTTCAAAATCTCTTCCGCGCGCATCTGCCCGATCATTTCCAATGGTATCTCGCCGCCGCCGCGCCGGTCGCCTTCCTCGTCGCCGCTCTCGTCGGCGTCGCCATAGAGCGCACGGTGATCCGCTTTCTCTATGGCCGCGCGCTGGAGACGCTGCTCGCCACCTGGGGCGTCAGCCTCATATTGATGCAGGCGGTGCGCAGCCTGTTCGGCGCGCAGAATGTGCAGGTGGAGAACCCCGCCTGGATGTCCGGCCGTGTCTTCGTCACCGACAATCTCGAGCTTCCCTATAATCGCATCGTCATACTGATCTTCTCGGTCGGCGTGCTGCTGCTCGTCTCCTTCCTGCTGGCGCGAACGCGCCTCGGCCTCTTCGTGCGCGCCGTCACGCAGAACCGCGGCATGGCGCGCTGCGTCGGCGTCGATTCCTCGCGCATCGACACAATGGCATTCGCGCTCGGCTCCGGGCTCGCCGGCCTCGCGGGCGTCGCGCTATCGCAAGTCGGCAATGTGGGGCCGGATCTCGGCCAACACTATATCGTCGACAGCTTCATGGTGGTGGTGCTCGGCGGCGTCGGCCAGCTCGCGGGCGCCGTCTATGCCGCGCTCGGATTGGGCGTCGCCGGCAAGATCCTCGAGAATATGGCGGGCGCCGTGCTCGCGGAGATCGCACTGCTGATCTTCATCGTCGTCTTCATACAAAAGCGTCCGCAGGGCCTGTTCGCGCTCGGCGGCCGGCAGGCCGATTGAGTTAGCAACATGCTCTACATCCCCCCTGCCCCATCACTCGCCACGCGGCTGTTCGGCTTGCGCGGCTGGCTCGCCTTCCTTGCCGCGGCGCTGACGATATTCATCGCCGCGCCGCTCGCCAATCTCGTCGCGCCGGAGGGCTCCTTCCTCCACCTCTCCGACGCCTCGGTCGCGCTCATCGGCAAGCTCTTCTGCTACGCCATGCTGGCGCTCGCCATGGATCTCGTCTGGGGCTATGCCGGAATTCTCAGCCTCGGCCATGGCATATTCTTCGCGCTGGGCGGCTACGCCTTCGGCATGTATCTGATGCGCCAGATCGGCCGAGACGGCAGCTATCATTCCGATCTGCCGGACTTCATGGTCTTCCTCGATTGGAAAGCCCATCCCTGGTTCTGGAGCTTCACCGATCATTTCGCCTATTCCGCCGCGCTCGCCATTCTCGCGCCGGCGACGCTCGCCTTCGTCTTCGGCTATTTCGCCTTTCGCTCGCGCATCAAAGGCGTCTATTTCTCCATCATCACCCAGGCGCTCACCTATGCGATGATGCTGCTGTTCTTCCGCAACGAGACCGGCTTCGGCGGCAATAACGGCTTCACCGATTTCAAGCGCATATTGGATTATCCGCTGGCGACGCCGGAAACGCGCATGATCCTCTTCACGCTGACCGGCGCCTGCCTTCTCGCGCTCATTCTCGTCTCGCGCTTTCTCGTCTCCAGCAAATTCGGCCGTGTGCTCACGGCGATACGCGAGGCCGAGAGCCGCGTGATGTTCTGCGGCTATGACACGCTCTCCTACAAGCTCGCGATCTGGACCTTCTCGGCCGCGATCTGCGGACTCGCCGGCGCGCTCTATGTGCCGCAGGTCGGCATCATCAATCCCAGCGAAATGTCGCCGGCCGCCTCGATCGAGATCGCCATATGGGCGGCGGTCGGCGGCCGCGGCACGCTGATCGGCCCGCTCATCGGCGCCTTTCTCGTCAATGGCGCGAAGAGCTTCTTCACCGCCGCCATTCCCGAATATTGGCTGTTCTTCCTGGGGCTCCTCTTCGTGCTCGTCACTCTGCTGCTGCCCAAGGGCGTCATCGGCCTCCTCGACACGCTGGCCTCCTTCCGCAAGGAGCGCGCGCGATGATCGGCGAGCCGGATATCTCCAGCGGCGTCGCGCTCTATCTCGACGATGTGCAGGTCACGTTCGACGGCTATCGCGCGCTGCGTGGCCTCTCTCTGTCTATCGACACGGGCGAGCTGCGCTGCATCATCGGCCCCAATGGCGCCGGCAAGACGACGATGATGGATGTCATCACCGGCAAGACGCGGCCGGATGTCGGAACCGTCTATTTCGGCCGCACGCTCGATCTCACCAAAATGAACGAGCCGCAGATCGCCGCCGCCGGCATCGGCCGCAAGTTCCAGAAGCCGACCGTGTTCGAGCATTTGACCGTGTTCGAGAATCTCGAGCTCGCGATAAAGGCCGACAAGAGCGTGCGCGCCTCGCTGTTTCGTCGCCTCACCGGCGAGCAGATCGACCGCGTCAGTGAATTGCTGGAGACGGTCGAGCTCGCGGACAAGGCCAAGGAGCGCGCCGGCCTGCTCTCGCATGGGCAGAAGCAATGGCTGGAAATCGGCATGCTGCTCGCGCAGCGCCCGCTGCTGCTGCTGCTCGACGAGCCGGTCGCCGGCATGACCGATCACGAGACGAAGCGCACGGCCGAACTGCTGCTGTCGCTCGCGGGAAAGCATTCGATCATGGTGGTGGAGCACGATATGGAGTTCGTCGGCGCCATAGCGCGCAAGGTGACGGTGCTGCATGAAGGCGCCGTGCTCGCCGAAGGCCCGCTCAGCGAGGTGCAGAGCGACGAGCGCGTTATCGAAGTCTATCTGGGGCGCTAGGACCATGCTCGAAGTCAGCGGCCTGCATCAATATTACGGCAGCAGCCATATTCTGCGCGACGTCTCCTTCACCGCGCCCAAAGGCGCCTGCACCGTGCTGCTCGGGCGCAATGGCGTCGGCAAGACGACGTTGCTGCGCAGCATAATGGGCGTCACGCCGATCCGCGGCGGCGCCATAAGCTTCAATGGCGAGGACATCTCCAAGCTCTCGCCCAATCAGCGCGCCGCGCGCGGCGTCGCCTATGTGCCGCAGGGCCGCGAGATTTTCTCCCGTCTCACCGTGGAGGAAAATCTGCTGATGGGCATGGCGGTGAAGCCCGCGCGCAAGGCCTCCACCGTGCCGAGCGAAATCTATGAGATGTTCCCGGTGCTGAAGGAGATGCTACGCCGCCGCGGCGGCGATCTCTCCGGCGGCCAGCAGCAGCAGCTCGCTATCGCCCGCGCGCTGGTTTCCGATCCCAAGCTCATCATTCTCGACGAGCCGACGGAAGGCATCCAGCCCTCCATCATCAAGCTCATCGGCGAGGTGACAAAGAGCTTGAGCAGGCGCGGCGATCTCGCCATTCTGCTCGTCGAGCAATATTATGACTTCGGCCGCGAGCTGGCGGATCATTACATGGTCATGTCGCGCGGGCAGATCGTCAAGCAAGGTCTCGGAGCAGATATGGACAAGGACAATATCAGGGATTTCGTGGCGTTGTGAACGGCCCTCAACGCGCGAGGGGCCGAATAGAATTGCGCTATGCGCAAGTTCAGGGAGCGAGCCGGTTGCGACATCTGGCGCAGGAGGCGCCGCTGAGGGCGCTGTTTCCCGCAGTCGAGCCTAATGAGGCGCCCGAGGCGGCGATCGTCAACACCGGCGGCGGCGTCGTCGGCGGCGATCGCTATGCGCTGAACATAGAAGTCGAGGCCGGCGCCGCGCTGACGATCACCACGCCAGCGGCCGAGAAAATCTATCGCTCCGCCGGCGAGGACGCCGAGATCGTCACGCATCTTCGTTGCGGCGCGGATGCGCGGCTCGAATGGCTGCCGCAGGAGACGATCCTCTTCGACGGCGCGCGGCTGCGCCGACGCATCGACATAGAGCTCGCGCCGAGCGCGCGCTTTCTCGGCGTCGAGACCATTCTCTTCGGCCGCCGCGCGAGCGGCGAATGGCTGAGCCATGGCGCCTTGCGCGACGCCTGGATGCTGCGCATCGACGGCAAGCTGGTCTGGGCCGACGCCATCGGCCTCGCGGGTGATATCGCCGCGCATCGTGACGCGCCTTTCGGAATTGGAGACGCCGCGGGCTATGCGACGATCGTCGTCGCCGCGCCGATGGTCGCAGATTTGTTGCCGCTGGCGCGCGATTGCGCGGCCGGCGCCGCGAGCCTCGTCAATGGAGTCCTGCTGCTGCGCTTCCTCGAGGATGATGCGTCGCGGCTGCGCCTCATGCTCGTCGAGGCGCTGGCGGCTCTACGGCCGCTCGCGACGGGCGGGCGAGGCGGCGCGCCGCGTCTGTGGATGAATTGAATAGCTGCGCCGGGGGTGCGAGCCTGAAGGCTCGCGGTCCGGGCGCGGGTCCTTGGACCGCGAGCCTTCAGACTCGCTCTTTAGATAAGCAAGTGGGAGGACGCGGAATGCATCTGACGCCGCGCGAAAAAGACAAGCTGCTCGTCGCCGTGGCGGCGATGGTGGCGCGCCGGCGCCTCGAGCGCGGCGCCAAGCTCAACTATCCGGAGGCGGTCGCGCTCATCACCGATTTCGTCGTCGAAGGCGCGCGCGACGGACGTTCGGTGGCGGAGCTGCGCACGCAGGGCGCGAGCGTGCTGACGCGCGAGCAGGTAATGGAGGGAGTGGCCGAGATGATCGAGGCGGTGCAGGTCGAGGCAACCTTCCCGGATGGCGTCAAGCTCGTCACCGTTCACGAGCCGATCCGATGATACCGGGCGAGATCATTCCCGCCGAGGGCGAGATCACCCTCAATGAATGCCGCGCCACCATCTCGCTCGCAGTCGCCAACACAGGCGATCGGCCGATCCAAGTCGGCTCGCATTATCATTTCGGCGAGACCAATAGCGCGCTGCAATTCGACCGCGCCAAGGCGCGCGGCATGCGGCTCGACATTCCCGCCGGCTCGGCCGTGCGCTTCGAGCCGGGACAGACGCGCATCGTCACGCTCGTTCCTTATGCGGGAGAACGCGCGGTCTATGGATTCAATGCCGCGGTGATGGGACCTCTGGAGGCGCGCGATGGCGAATAAGATTTCCCGGCGCGCCTATGCCGGAATGTTCGGACCGACGGTCGGCGACCGCATTCGCCTCGCCGATACGGAGCTGCTGATCGAGATCGAGCGCGATCACACGATTTATGGCGAAGAGGTGAAATTCGGCGGCGGCAAGGTCATCCGCGACGGCATGGGCCAGAGCCAACGCTCCAATGCGGAAGGCGCGGTCGACACCGTCATCACCAACGCCGTGATCCTCGATCATTGGGGCATCGTCAAAGCCGATATCGGCATCGTCAACGGGCGCATCGCGCGCATCGGCAAGGCCGGCAATCCCGATGTTCAGCCCGGCGTCGATATCATCATCGGACCGGGCACGGAGATCATCGCCGGCGAAGGCCGCATCGTCACCGCGGGCGGCATAGACACGCATATTCATTTCATCTGCCCGCAGCAGTGCGAGGAAGCGCTGGCGAGCGGCGTCACGACGATGCTCGGCGGCGGCACTGGCCCCGCCGAAGGGACAAAGGCGACGACATGCACGCCCGGCCCCTGGCATTTGAGGCGCATGCTGCAGGCTGCCGAGGGGCTGCCGGTCAATCTCGGCTTTTTCGGCAAGGGCAACGCCAGCCAGCCGCGAGCGCTCGTCGAGATGATCGAGGCCGGCGCGATCGGCCTCAAGCTGCATGAGGATTGGGGCTCGAGCCCGGCGACGATCGATTGCGCGCTGACCGCCGCCGACGAATATGACGTGCAGGTCACGCTGCACAGCGACACGCTGAATGAGAGCGGCTTCGTCGAGGCGACGATCGCCGCCTTCAAGGGCCGCACCATTCACGCCTTTCATACGGAGGGCGCCGGCGGCGGCCATGCGCCGGATATCATCAAAGTGGCGGGCGAGCCCAATGTGCTCCCCTCCTCCACCAATCCGACGCGCCCGTACACGATCAACACGCTCGACGAGCATCTCGACATGCTGCTCGTCTGCCATCATCTCGATCCGAAGATTCCCGAGGACATCGCCTTCGCCGAGAGCCGCATTCGCAAGGAGACGATCGCGGCGGAGGATATCCTCCACGACCTCGGCGCGCTGTCGATGTATTCCTCCGACAGCCAGGCGATGGGCCGCGTCGGCGAGGTGATCATTCGCTGCTGGCAGACGGCGGATAAGATGCGCCGACAGCGCGGCAAGCTCGCAGGCGACGGCGCCGGCAACGATAATTTCCGCGCCCGCCGCTATGTGGCGAAATATACGATCAACCCCGCCATAGCGCATGGAATCGCCGATCTCGTCGGCTCGATCGAGCCGGGCAAGCTCGCCGATCTCGTGCTGTGGTCGCCGGCTTTCTTCGGCGTTAAGCCGGATCTCATATTGAAGGGCGGCAGCATTGCGATGGCGGCGATGGGCGATCCCAACGCCTCCATTCCGACGCCCCAGCCGGTGCATTATCGGCCGATGTTCGCCGGCTTCGGCCGCAGCCTCACGCAGAGCTGCGTCACCTTCGTCAGCCGCGCCGCGCGGGAGGCGTCTGTCGCGCAGAAATACGGGCTCGAGCGGCCACTGCATGTCGTGACCAACACGCGCGGCGGGATTTCCAAGCGCAGCATGATCCTCAATGACGCGACGCCGAAGATAGAGGTCGATGCGCAAACTTACGAAGTGCGCGCCGATGGCGAGCTGCTGACCTGCGAGCCGGCCACCGTGCTGCCAATGGCGCAGCGCTATTTCCTGTTTTGAGGAGGCGAAGATGCGTGCGGCGCATAGGCTTCCCGCGGGAAGCTGGGACAAAGGGCGAGAGCGCGGGACGGCGACGCTGGATTGGGACGAGCGCCATCGTCGGCGCCGCAGCCTGACCAGCGATCAGGGCGAGGCTTTCCTGCTCGATCTCGCCGAAGCCGCGCGGCTCGGCGAAGGCGACGGGCTCGCGCTCGAGGACGGCTCGGTGATCCGCGTCGTCGCAAAACCGGAGCCGGTTCTGGTGATAGAAGCGGGAACCGCGGGCCTGCCACGCCTCGCCTATCATCTCGGCAATCGCCATCTCGCCATTCAGATTTTTCCCGATCGGCTCGTCATTCGAGACGATTCCGTCATCGCCGACATGGTCGAAGGATTGGGCGGGAACGTCACACGGCGCGATCTGCCCTTCGATCCGGAGAATGGCGCCTATGGCGGCCATTCCTCGCATGGCCACGATCATCATCACGCGCACGGTCATCACGATCATGGACACGGCTGAGCCGCGCGACTGGCTGCTGTCGCTGCTGACATTCCTGTCGCCGGCCTATCCTGTCGGCGGCTTCGCCTTCAGCCACGGATTGGAGTGGGCCGTGGAAACGGGCGACGTCAGCGACCGCGGCGGCCTCGAAGCCTATACCGGCGCAGCGCTGGAAAAGGGCGGCGGCTGGTGTGATCTCGTCTTTCTCGCCGCCGCTTGGCGCGCCGCCCGCGCCAATGACGTGGATGGGCTAGACGTGACAGCCGATCTTGCCGCCGCCTGGCGCTCGAGCGCGGAGACTGCGCTGGAGTCGCGCCATCAGGGCGCGGCCTTCGCACGCGCTACATGCGCCGCTTTTCCTAGTTCGCCGCTCGATGCGCTCGCCGCGCGGCGCGATGGCGAGATCGCCTTTCCCGTCGCGGTCGGCGCGGCGGTCGTGGACGCGCCGCTGGACGCTGCTCTGCGCGCCTTTGCTCACGCCTTCGCCGCCAATCTCGTCTCGGCCGGCGTGCGGCTCATTCCGCTCGGCCAGACCGATGGGCTGCTGGCGCTCGCCGCGCTCACGCCCATCATCATGCGCGCCGCGCGCGCCGCCGAGACGACGCCGCTCGACACGCTCACTACCTCCGCCCTGCGCATAGACATCGCGTCCATGCGCCATGAAACGCAATATACGAGGCTGTTCCGCTCATGACCGCGCCCCATTCTCCTCACGGTCCGCTGCGCGTCGGCGTCGGCGGCCCGGTCGGCTCCGGCAAGACCGCGCTGATGGACCGGCTGTGCAAGCGGCTACGCGACCATTATCGCCTCGCCGCCATCACCAATGACATTTACACGAAAGAGGACGCGGAATTTCTTACCCGCTCCGGCGCGCTCGCGCCCGAGCGCATCATCGGCGTCGAGACGGGCGGCTGCCCGCATACGGCGATCCGCGAGGACGCTTCCGCCAATTTGGCCGCCGTCGCCGAGATGAACCGCAAATTCCCCGATCTCGATCTCATCCTCATCGAGAGCGGCGGCGACAATCTCGCCGCCACTTTCAGCCCCGAGCTCGCCGATATCACCATCTATGTCATCGACGTCTCGGCCGGCGACAAGATTCCGCGCAAAGGCGGCCCCGGCATCACGCGCTCGGACCTTCTCGTCATCAACAAGATCGACCTCGCGCCTCTGGTCGGCGCCTCGCTCGAGGTGATGGATCGCGACGCCCGCCGAATGCGCGGCGGCCGGCCCTTCGTTTTCGCCAATCTGAAGGAGAATATCGGGCTCGATACAATCGCCGGCTTTATCGAGCGCATGGGCGGACTTACCCGCGCCGAGGCGCGCTGAGGCCGCTCGATCTCACGCCTGCGCCACGAAGACCTGATTGCGGCCGCCGGATTTCGCGGCGTAGAGCGCCTTGTCGGCGGCCTCCTTCAGCGCGGAGAGATCGCTCGTCTCCTGGTCGGAAAGCGCGATGCCGACGCTGACGGATGACAATCCGTCGCCGAGCGCCGCCGCCGCGGAAACATAGGCCGAACGAATGCGTTCGGCCACGGCGACCGCCCGCGCGCTATCGACCCGCGTCAGCAGCAGCGCGAATTCATCGCCGCCGATGCGCGCCAGAAAATCCTCGTTGCGAATGCTCTTGGCCGCCACTTCGCCGAAAGTGGTCAGCGCGCGGTCGCCCATCGAATGGCCGAAGCTGTCATTGATCGCCTTCAGCCGATCGAGATCGAAGATGAGCAGCGCCGAATCGCCCTGGCCGCGCGAGCTGCGGATCACCGCATCGGCATTATGATCGAAGCTGCGCCGATTGGAGAGGCCGGTCAGCGGATCGGTCGCCGCCATGAATTTTTGCCGCGCGACGGCCCGCTCCTTGGTCACGGCCAGCAGAGCAAAGCCCATCAGCAGACCATAGCTCACGGATTCCAGCGCGACGGAGACGACGAAGGGCTTCGGATCGAAAGGAGCGCCGCGCGCCATCAGCATGACGACGATGACCGCGACCACCGCCCCGAAGCAGGCATGCGCGGCGGCGAGCGCGATCGTCGCCTGCTGCGTGCGCGTCCTGTGCCGACGCACCGAGGAGAATTCGTCGGCGAGCAGAAAAGCATAGACCGCCGATATAGCGCAGCGGTCGACGATACGGACCGAATCGACGCTCAGGGAGAAGAAGAGCAGCCAGATCGCGCCGCCGGCGAGCGCCAGACGCATGTCCACGGGACGGCCGATGAAAACCCGCGACCCGCCCCAGACGAGGCCGACGCCCCACAGAGTGAGCGCATTGCCGAGGCCGATCGCGAGCAGCGGATAGGATTCACGCAGGGACAGCAGAGCGACGCCCAGGCTGATCGTGAGCTGCGCCGCGCACCACCAGCGATATTCCACCGCCTCGGGATCCTCGCGCCAGACGAGATAGAGAAAGGCGCCGAGAACCGCGAATACGGCAGAATTCATCAGCAGCAAGGTCGGGAGACAATCCGCCATAGTCACACGATCCGGATGAGACTTTCCGACCGGCTCCGCCATGCGAATGGAAAACGCATATGAGCGAGGCGGCCGAAAAGCGAGCGCTGTTGAAACAGACTGCGCAAAATGGAGCGGGCGATGGGAATCGAACCCACGACATACAGCTTGGGAAGCTGTCGTTCTACCACTGAACTACGCCCGCGTACCGCCTGAAGACAGTTATTCCTATAGGGTTTTTCTGCTCTGTGGGCAAGGTCGGACAATTTATCCCGCGGTGAAAAAAGAAGCGCCGTCCGAGCGCTCTTTCGCCGCGAACTCGGCGAGAATCCGCGCCGCCGCCGCTGAGGCGCCGGCCTGCGCCGCCGCCGATAGGGGCGCGCCCGGAGCGAAGCCCTCGCCCTCGATCGTGAACAGAACGCAAACAGGCGGAAACGCGCCGAGGGCGCGCGCGAGGCCGATCGCCTCGGCGAGGCCGAAGCCGTGGCTGGACCAGCCAGAATCGATCGGTAACAGCTCCCCCTCGTCGCCGAGGTCGAAGCGCCGCACCGTCCCGGCCGGCGCGCCGGAAATGGCTGCATCGACGATAACCGCCTCGGCGGCCTCTTCCAGCGCCGCGAGAATGGCGCTCGCGTCGCCGCGGCATTCGACGATATCGAGCGCAGCCGCCTCGCGTAGCAGCGCGCCGACGCGTGGGCCGGCGCCGTCGTCGCCGCGATCCGGATTGCCGACGCACAGAAGGATGCGACGCCGCATCTTCAGCCCCGATCGATTTCGAGCCGCAAAAAATGCGTCGAGCAGGAGATGCAAGGATCGTGATTGCGAACCGTCTGCTCGCAGCGATGGCGAAGCTCGTCCTCCGGCAGATGCAGGAAGGCGCCGGTGAGGCGCTTCAGATCCTCCTCGATCATCGCTTGATTCTGCGAGGTCGGAGGGGTGATGATCGCCTCGGCGATCGTTCCGTCCGCCTCGAGCCGATAGCGATGATAGAGCATGCCGCGCGGCGCCTCGGTCGTGGCATGGCCGACGCCGGCGCGCGGCTCGATCGCGACGCAGGAGGCGTCCGGCTCCTCATAGCGCGCGATGATGCGCAGCGCCTCGTCCAGCGCATAGATCGTCTCGACCGCGCGCACGATGATGCTGCGATATGGATTGACGCAGACGGCCTCGAGGCCCGCCTCGCGCGCCGCCTCCTTCGCCAGCGGCGACAGCGCATCCGCGTTGAGCGCATAGCGGGCGAGCGGGCCGACGAGATAGGGCTCGTCGCAAAGGCGCATGCGCGCATGCAGCGCGGTCGAGCGCTGGACGTGAAACTCCTCGAAATGCGTCTCGAAATCGCGCGCGGCGATGTCGAGCCCGCGGCTCGACACGATGCGGCCTTCGTTGAAGGGATATTCATCCGGATGCCGCAGCGACACGAAGACGTAATCGCGCGCGCAATCGGGAAAGTCGAATCCGGCGACGAAGCGTGCGACCTGAAGCGCCTGTTCCAGCGCGCGCTCCAACCGCTCCGCCAATGTGCGCAGCTCGCGCTTGCGCGGCGCGCGATAAAAGCCGCCGACGCGCACATTGATCGGATGAATCTCGCGCCCGCCGATGAGCGTCATGATCTCATTGCCGACCTTTTTGATCGCGAGCCCACGCCGCACGATATCGCCATGGTCGCGCGCCATATCGACGCCGCCGGCGTAACCCAGAAAATCCGGCATATGCAACATATGCACATGCAGCATGTGGCTCTCGATCCATTCGCCGCAGTAGAGCAAGCGCCGCAGATCGCGCAGCGGACCCGTGACGGCGACGCCGAGCGCATCCTCCATCGCATGCACGGCGCTCATCTGATAGGCGACGGGACAAATGCCGCAAATGCGCGCGGCAATGTCCGGCGCCTCGGTGAAGGCGCGCCCGCGCATCAGCGCTTCGAAAAAGCGCGGCGGCTCGAAAATATTCAGCGCCGCGCTCTTCACCTCGCCGTCGCGCAGCACGATCTCGAGCCCGCCCTCGCCTTCCACACGCGCCAGCGCGCCGACCGAGATGGTTCTACTCGTCATGGCGCTCGCTCTCCTCGCGGAAGGCCTCCGCCTGCGCGTTGAATGTGCGATAGACGCGCTGCAACGCGTACTCATCCATGCCGAGCGACGAGAGACGCGCGCTCAGCGATGGCGCATTGGGCGTCTCGGCGGGGCCGAAGCAGCCATAGCAGCCGCGATCATAAGAAGGACACAGCGCGCCGCAGCCGGCATGAGTGACGGGGCCGAGACAAGGCGTCCCCCGCGCCACCATCACGCAGACATTTCCCTTCAGCTTGCATTGCAGACAGACGCTATGCGACGGCGTCGCCGGCTTGCGGCCGGCGAGAAAGCTCGAGATCACCTCGATCAGCTGGCCCTTGTCGATCGGACAGCCGCGCAGCTCGAAATCGACCTTCACATGATCGCTGATCGGCGTCGATGTCGCGAGCGCATGGATATAATCCGGCCGCGCATAGACGATCGACGCATATTCACGCACATCGGCGAAATTGCGCAGCGCCTGTATGCCGCCGGACGTCGCGCAAGCGCCGATGGTGATCAGCGCGCGCGAGCGGCGCCGCACATCCTGTATACGCTCGGCGTCATGCGGCGTGGTGATCGAGCCCTCGACGAGCGAGAGATCGTAAGTGCCGCGGATCGGCGCGCGCGTCGCCTCTGGAAAATAGGCGATATCGAGCGCCTGGGCGACGGCGAGCAGCTCGTCCTCGCAATCGAGCAGGCTGAGCTGACAGCCATCGCAGGAAGCGAATTTCCATACGGCGAGCCGCGGCGCGGATGACGTCCGATGATGCGTCGCGCTCATGCTCAGATTTCCTTCTTCGCGATGAGGCCGCGCAATTGCGAATAGGGAAACACCGGCCCGTCGCGGCAGATGAAGACCGGCCCGAATTGGCAATGGCCGCACCAGCCGATCGCGCATTTCATATTGCGTTCCATTGAGAGATAAACGCGCTCTTGTGCGACGCCTCGCTCGAGCAGCGCATTGGCGACGAAGCGCATCATGATCTCCGGTCCGCAGAGCATGGCGAGCGCACTGGCGGCGTCGAATTGCGCGCGCGACAGCAGCGTCGTCACCACGCCGACATTGCCGCGCCAATCGCCGCGCGCATGATCGACCGTCGCCTCCACCTCTATGTCGAGCCGCCCGCGCCAGGCTTCCAGCTCGTCGCGAAAGAGGATATCCGCCGGGCTGCGCGCGCCGAACAAAAGAAGAATACGGCCGTATTTCTCGCGCTCGGCGAAGAGCCGATAGAGCGCCGGCCGCAGCGGCGCGAGACCGAGCCCGCCGGCGACGACGATCACATCGCGACCCTCCGCCTCCACCATCGGCCAGCCGCGTCCGAAGGGGCCGCGCAGGCCGATCGGCTCGCCCACATGCAGCTCTGTGAGCGCGCGCGAGACGGCGCCGACGGCGCGGATCGTATGAACGAGCCGCGCGCTATTGTCCGGATCGCCGCTGACGCTGATCGCCGCCTCGCCGACGCCGAAAGCGGTGAGCATGTTGAATTGCCCCGGCGCGAAATCGAAAGCGCCGCCATCTATCTCGAGAGTCACGACATCCGCGATTTCGCGCTTTCGCCTCACGACGCGCGCGACACGCGGAATCATGGGATCGGCGACGCTCGCCGCGGAAAATGCATCAGTCATGGGCGCCATAAATGTCGATCATCTGCATTCGCGCGGCCTGCAATCGCTCGACCAGCGGCGGCATGAAACGCTTCATCATGTCATAGCCGAGCCGTGGATCGGCCTCGCTCTTGCGGCGCAGGCAGGCGGCGTCGACGGCGATGGCGCGGACGAGAGCGATCGCGCGCGCATCATAGGTCCAGCGATAGGGCGGAACGAGCCAGGAAAGGCCGCAGAGATCGCCCTCATGCAGCGTCTGCACGGTGACGGCGCCGCGCGCCGGATCGCGCAGCTCTATGGCGACGCTTCCATTGCGCAGCAGAAAGAACCAATCGGCGCTGTCGCCTTCATGAAAGAGATATTGGCCCGGATCGAAGCGCGCATTCTTCGCGCAGCCGGAGACGAGCGCGACGAATCCCGCATCCATGCCGGCGAAAAAGCGATGTTCTTTGACGATATGCTCGATGCTCTCGATCATGTCGCGCCTTTCTGCGCGTCGCTCTCGCGAATGGCGCGCGCTTCCTCGGTCAAATCTATGCCGACGGGACACCAGACGATGCAGCGTCCACAGCCGACGCAGCCCGATGTTCCAAACTGATCATGCCAAGTGGAGAGCTTATGCGTCATCCATTGGCGATAGCGCGATTTGACGCTCTGCCGGACGCTGCCGCCGTGAATATAGGAAAAATCCAGCGTGAAGCAGGAATCCCAGCGGCGCGAGCGCTCGCTCTCTAGGCCTGTGAGATCGCTCGCATCCTCGACGCTGGTGCAAAAGCAGGTGGGGCAGACCATTGTGCAATTGGTGCAGGCGAGGCAGCGCGCGGCGACATCATCCCAGCGCGGATGCTCGAGATTGCGCGCGAGCAAGTCCCGCACATCGCCGGCCTCGAGACTGCGGCCCATATTGTCGGCCGTATGCGCGAGAATAGCCTCCGCCTCCTCTGTCTCGCTCGCGCTCGCCGCGCGATGCGGCAGAGAATCGAGGAGCGCCCGGCCCGCATCCGTGCCGATCTCGACGAGAAAGGAGCTTCCAGCGACGATTTCGGTGAGCGCAATGTCGAAGCCCATGGTCGCCTTCGGCCCCGTATCCATCGAGACGCAGAAGCAGGCGCCGCCGGCGACGCCGCAATTCACCGCGACGATGAAGACGTCCTCGCGGCGCGCACGATAATGCGGATCGGCGTAAGCGCCGCCGAGGAACACGCGGTCTTGAATGGCGATGGCGTGCAGCTCGCAGGAGCGCGCGCCGATGAAGGCGAATTTCTCGGCGCGAGTCGGCTCGGCCTCGACGCGCAACGCGTCGCCCTCGCGCCGCGCGCGCCACAGGCGCAGCACGGGCGGGTGCAGCAGCTTTTTCCAGGATTGCGGGCCGACGACATAGCCGAACAAGGCTTCGTCATTGCGGCGCGTCAGCCGATAATGGCCGCCGTCCTGCTCATCGCCGGCGCCGCGCGGCAGATCGTCCAGCGTGGCGATCTCGTCATAGACGATCGCCTCGTCGCGCACGGTCGGGCCAATGAGCGCATAGCCCTGCCCGCGCAGAGCCTCGAGCAGAGCCTCGAGGCCGGCGGCGTCGACGATGGAACGGGCCTCGGCCATGCCTTTGTCCATTGTCTCGAATCTAGCGTTCGAAATGCGTGCGGCGGCAGCGTGACGAGCGGCGTGCGAGCGTCGCGGATCATAATTGCGGCGCCGCCGCTTTTGATCTCATCGAATTATTGCAGTTTCCCGACAAAAAGCGAGGCGACGCGCTGTCGCGCCACTTCAGATGAGAATCATGACGATCGCAATGGCGATTGTGAAGATATTTTCAGTCGGCGCATAAGCCATGCATCGGCTCGGGTTCAGCGGATCATAGCTTATTTCGACTTCGTCGTTCGCTTCGGCGCCAATACGTACTTGACCGAAGGTTTGCTGGACGTCGGAAACATATCGGCGATCGGATATGACGTACGCGACCTCGATCTTATCTCCTATGAACTCACCAGGCAGCGTCTGACGTTCCACAATCGTTCCCGTCACACGCCCCCAACGTCTGTAGCGGAGGAGATTGAATGCCGCCAGGACCAGCAGCAGACATCCCGGGATCACAAAAATGTGATGAACGCTCTGGGACAACATCTCCGTCTCCGATCAGCCGCTCTCGGACGCGCTCACGGGGCCTTGAAATGCTTGGAGAGCTTCAGCTCCTGCCCCTGGTAATTGGAGACGCCGCCCTGACCGTAGAGAATCTTCGGCTCGGCGGCCATTTGCTCATAGACGAGCCGGCCGATGACCTGTCCATCCTCCAAGATAAAAGGCACGTCATGGCTGCGCACTTCCAGCACGGCGCGGCTGCCCGGGAGGCCCTGTGCGCCATAGCCGAAGCCGGGATCGAAAAAGCCGGCGTAATGCACGCGGAACTCGCCCATGGCGGGGTCGATCGCCATCATCTCGGCCGAGAGATGCGAGGGAATGCGGATGCGCTCGCGCGAGGCGAGAATGTAGAACTCGTTCGGATCGAGGATGAGCTTGCCGCGACGCGGCGCGAGGCGCTCCCAATAATCCTCAATGGCGTAATGATCGACGCGATCGACATCGATCACATCCGTATGCTTTTGCGCGCGATAACCCACGACATCGCCGAGCCCGTCCAGCGCGACGCGCAGGATCAAGCCGTCGCGCAGCGTCAGCTCGCCATCGGCGAGCGGCGCGCGCGAATGCTCGGCCGCGAGCGCGGCGTCAGAGAGCGTCGCTTCGCCGGCGGCCGCGCGCCGGCGCAGGCGCAGCTGATCGAGCCGCGAGCCCTGCCGCGCGCGCACGCTGAAGCTGCGCGGCGAGACCTCCGCATAGAGCCGCCCGCGATAGCCGGCCGCGACATGATCGAAAATCTCGGTGTCGTCGGTGATGAGGCGGGTGAATATATCGAGCCGCCCGGTCGAGCTCTTGGGATTGGCGACGCCGGAAACATCCTCCGGCAGATGCAGGCTCTCGAGCAGCGGAATCACATAGACGCAGCCGCGCTCGAGCACCGCGCCGGCGCCGCGCAGATCGATCTCGTCATAGGTCAGCTCGGCGAGCAGCGCCTCGACGCTGCGGCGCTTGCCGGGCAGAAAGCTGGCGCGCACGCGATAGGCCGTCGGGCCGAGGCGCAGATCGAGGCTCGCCGGCTGATGCTGGCCGTCCTCGATCGGCTGCGTCGCGGCGATCACGCCGGCGGCGGCCAATTCTCGGATCTGCTCGCAGGAGAGCACGCCATGGACGGCGGACGCCATAGAAACTCCTATTACAACGGTTCGGTCGTCTTACAACGGTTCAGTCGTCATGGGACCTTACACGCCCGACGCCACCGTGTTCTAGTGGCGATAAAATCGGTGAGCCGCAAGCATGCGGCAGAGTGTTGACTTGGCCGCGTCCTTCGGTTCATTCTGTTAAAAGAACGCGTGGTTCTTTGAGCCGGCCGGCTTGCCGCCACGTAAAACAAGGCGCTAAAAGGCCGGGTTTCCTCGTGAAATCCGCTTTTTGTCGCCGTGGCGCGCCCCGCGCGCCGCAGGGGAGACCAAAGTTGAGCGACGACGAGAAGAAACTGCGCCCCGCGACACAGCTCGTGCATGGCGGGGGGCTGCGCTCGCAATTCGGCGAGCTGTCCGAGGCGATGTTCCTCACGCAGAGCTTCGCCTATCCGACGATGGAGGCCGCCGAGGCGCGCTTCAAGGGCGAGGACCCGGGCTTCATCTATTCGCGCTTCTCCAATCCGACCGTCGCGATGTTCGAGCAGCGCATGTGCCTGCTCGAGGGCGCCGAGGCGGCGCGCGCCACGGCGAGCGGAATGGCCGCCGTCACCGCCGCGCTGCTGGCGCAGCTTCGCGCCGGCGATCATATCGTCGCGGCGCGGGCGCTGTTCGGCTCCTGTCTCTATGTGGTGGAGGATCTGCTGCCGCGATTCGGCGTCGCCTCGACCTTGGTCGATGGGGCCGATCTTTCGCAATGGAAGGCCGCCGTCCGCAAGGAGACCAAGCTCTTCTTCCTCGAGAGCCCGACCAATCCCGGCCTCGAGGTCTATGACATTCGCGCCATCGCCGACATCGCCCATGAGGCGGGCGCGCGGCTCGTGGTCGACAATGTCTTCGCCACGCCTCTGCTGCAAAAGCCCTTCGAATTGGGCGCCGATGTCGTCGTCTATTCGGCGACCAAGCACATAGACGGCCAGGGCCGCTGCCTCGGCGGCGTCATTTTGGCGTCGCAGGCGCTGATCGAGGAGAACATCCATAATTTCCTGCGCCAGACCGGGCCGGCTCTGTCGCCCTTCAACGCCTGGACCATGCTGAAGGCGCTGGAGACTCTGCCGCTGCGCATCGCGCAGCAGACGGCGAGCGCGGCGCGGATCGCCGATTTCCTCGCCGAGCAGAAGGAGATCGCCCGCGTTCTCTATCCTTTCCGCGCCGATCACCCGCAGGCGGAGCTGGCGCGGCGGCAGATGACGGGCGGCGGCACGCTGGTGACCTTCGACGTGGCGGGCGGCAAGGCGGCGGCCTTCCGCCTCGCCAACGCGCTGAAAATCGTCAAGATTTCCAATAATCTCGGCGACGCCAAGAGCCTTATTACCCATCCGGCGACGACGACGCATCAGCGGCTGACGCCACAGGCGCGGGCGCTGATCGGCGTCGGCGATGGGCTGCTGCGTCTCTCGGTCGGGCTCGAGGATACGGATGATCTCCTCGACGATCTGGCGCGCGGCCTCGTCGCCGCGCGCGGCTGAGCGCGGTCAGAACTGACCGAATTTCGCGCGGCGCTCGAGGTCGATGAGGCGGCCGCTGCGCCGCGCGGCGATCACGGGCGCCGGCGATGGCTCGGGCTCCTGCTCGGCTTGCGGGATCGCGACCGGGACGACGATCGCCCCGCGCGTCTCGAACACGCCGAAGGCGCGGCGCTCGCCGGCGAGCGTGCGCAGAAAATCACGAAAGAATGCGCCCACCCCGGCGCGATTGCTCATTGAAAGTCGAAACACTGTTTCCCCTCCCCGCGCCGCTTTGGCGACGCGTCGTCTTTTCGAAGCGATGATCGGCGCCCGCTTACGCGGACGGTCGAATTCGGTTGGAAAGTCAGATGGAGAGAGGCGGCGCCCGTGCGCGCCGCGCATGATCCGCCGCAAAGACCACGGCGCGCGCGACCGGCGCCGGCCATTGCGCCGCGGCCCAGTCGGACGAGACGACGCCGGAGACTTCCGGCCGCGCCGCAAACGGCCCCGCGCCGCCACAACATAGAGCGCAGAGGTCGCAAAGTCCGGGGCCGATATCGGCGTGGCCGATTGGAGCGGCCGAGGTCGCGTCAGAGGCTTGGGTGAGGGAGGCTTCAGTGAGAGAGGTTTGGTCGGCGAGAGTCGCGCAAATCTGCCCCTGGCCGAGCGCGGAATGGGCGAGCCCTGCCGTCGCGGACGCGAGGGCCTGAACGGCCAGCGCCAACGAAAACAGCAATATGCCAGCCAAATTCCGACGCATGAAAGCTCCTGCCTGCGACGGGGACAGAGTCTGTCGCAAATCACCCCGCGGGGCAAGAGAGCGAGCGACGGGGAATGTGATGCGCCGCAGCATCCCCTCCCCGCCTCCGTTTTTGGCGCCGCTCGAAATTCCGTTCGAGCGGAAGGCCCTTACTTCGCGCCGAGCTTCACATCAGAGAACATGCCCGAAGCCGGACCGCCGAAGTCGTATTTCAGACCGAGGAAATAGGTCCGCTGCGGATAGGGGTTCGGATTGACGTAGTATTTCCACCGGCCGATGTTGTCGATTCCGGCGTTCAGCGTCCATTCCCTGGTGATCTTATAGGTCGCCTTGGCGTCGAAGACGAGATATTCGCTGTCCACGCTGCCATAGTTATTATGGTTGAAGTCTGAGTTGTTGAGGCTGACGAAGGCGCCCGTCGCATAGCGCATGCCCGCCGAGATGGAGAACTCGTCGGTCGGCGCATAGGAGGCGACGGCGCGGATGCGGATGCGCGGAATGCGCGGATATTGCATCCCCTGCACCCAGGGCTGCTGATAGTCGGACACGACCTTGGCGTCGGTAAAGGTCACGCTGCCATTGAAGTCGAGGCCCTTCCAAACAACGTCCTTCAGCACGACGGCGCCTTCGACGCCGCGGAAGATCGCCTTTCCGACATTGGAGTTCTGCGTCACGCCGACGCCGGTGGAGAAATCCGTCTGCGAGACGATTGCGTTCCAACGATGGTCCATGAACAGCGAGACGCGCGGCCGCGCCTCGCCGATGAGGCCGTCGAACACATTGGTCGTGACATATTCGCCAGTCAGGTCATAGGAGGTGCCGCTTTCCGGCTGCAAGTCCGGGTTGCTGATCGAGATGGAATTGGGACCAGCGATATTCTGGAACAGCTCCAGCACCGTCGGGAAGCGATAGTAGCGCCCCAACGAGCCGCGCAGATTGAGGTCTGGAAAGACTTGATATTCGATCGCCGCCTTGGGCGAGAAGGTCGGCTTGGCGACAGACGGCAGATAGGGCGGCGTGACCAGCGACGGCGGCCAGCCGGCGAAACCGGGCGTGTATTTTTGGCCGAGCGTGTTGTTGACGCCGCCAAAGGCGCTCCAGAACTCCTCGCGACCGCCGAAGGTCAGCTTCCATTTCGGCGCGAACTCCCAGACGTCTTGCAGATAGACGGCTTTCGTCTCCGTTTTTCCGTAGTTTATCGCCTGGATGGAGTAGTAGTAATTATCGGTGAAGACATTGGTGTTGGTCAGCGTCTGCGAGAGCGAGTAGAGGTCCCAATGCGCGCCGATCGAAACCTCGTGCTTGCCGAGATCGGTCCATTCCGGGCGCCAGATTCCGCGCGCGTCGAAGGTGCGCCAGAAGGTGCCGGTCTGATTGGTGTTGGAGCCCCGAGGATCGATCGAATAGGCGGTTCCGGCCGCATTGGGCAGGAGACCATAGGCCTTGGCGGTGTTGTTGTAGTCGCGCAGGAAATTATAGGACGTTCCCGAGAAGTCGAAGTCGAAGACGCCTCTGGTGTCCGACTTGAACGAGAGCGCCTGCATCAGATGCGAGGCGTTGCCATGGCTGGGATTAACGGTGAACGGGAAGACGGCGCTGCCGACCTGCACATTGCCGTTCTGGGTGTTGTAGATCGGAACGCCATTCGCGTCGCGGATGTAGGTCGTCGGGCGGGTATTGTCGACGAGCGACCAGAAGCCAAGCTGGTAGGCGGCGTGGATCTTGGGCGCGAGCTCATAGTCGAGCTTGATCTTGCCCATGTGCTGCTCTGAATGGTCGGCCTGATTGGCGCCGCCCACGAATCGCGGATTGCCCGCCTGGTCGATGTCCGCGTAGCCGCCGAGAATGCGCGCGCCGGAGCCGGATTTGACATTGCCGCCCGGGAAGGTCTGCGACTGCCCCTGCGCGTCGAGCCGGTCATAGCTGGCCCAGAAAGAGAAATCATTGATCTTGTCGCCGACGAGAATATTCATGTCGCCGGCGAGATTGGTCTCCTTGGAGCCATAGAGCGAATAGGGCTGCAGGCCGGCGTTGCCGGAGAAGTGAAACTCGAAATTCTCCGGCATACGCGTCGTGATCGCCATCACGCCGCCCATGGAATTGCCCGGATAGAGGGCCGAGAAAGGCCCGTAGACGAGGTCGATGCG
Source organism: Methylosinus sp. R-45379 (assembly GCF_001644125.1). Classification (NCBI taxonomy): domain Bacteria; kingdom Pseudomonadati; phylum Pseudomonadota; class Alphaproteobacteria; order Hyphomicrobiales; family Methylocystaceae; genus Methylosinus; species Methylosinus sp. R-45379. The sequence goes on along the minus strand of NZ_LUUM01000090.1, from coordinate 61,539 downwards.
GTCGATCTCGCCCGGCGACACCATGCCCCAGCGCGGCGCCGTGTTAAAGGAATTGCCGAGCAGATTGGAAAGCAGAATATTGTCGGCGTAGACGAGGTTCTGCGCGCCGGCGATGGGCGAGTTCACGCGCGTCTGCAAAATGCCGTTGCGATCGCCGATGAAGCGCTCGCGCACCAGCACGCTCGGCAGATATTTCATCGTCTCGGCCGTGGTCATTACATTGACCGTGCGGTCGATGTCGGCGCGGGTGACGCTCTCGACCACGGCGGGGATGTTCTCGGGTATGGCGCGGCGGACCGGGACCGCCGCCGGAGCCGGCGCTTGTCCCTCGGAGCCATTCTGGGCGCCGGCGATATCGATGCCGGGAAGCGCCTCCTGCGCCTGCGCCGCAGCGGCGAGCGAGAAAGCCAGCGCGCAGGCGGAGACGCCGCGCAGCAGATGACGATGGTTCATTTTTTTCCTCCTGCGCCTTCGGACGGGCGCTTTCGGACCTGTCGCGGCCGCGGCCTCTCGAGGGCCGGCGCGCGCAGTCTCGACGATGACGGGAAGCTGATGGCGCGCGTTCCAGCAAAGCGCCATGCGCTTTAGCGAAACGTCTCACGGGCTCACGCCGCCGGCCAAAGGGCCGCAGCGTTATCGCTTCAGGAGATGCCGGGGGGCGCGCGGGCGCGCTGCGCCTGGGGGAGACTGAAGCCGAGCCCGATGCGCGCGCCGAATGTCCAATCCGCCTCGGCGACGCTGCGCGGGTCGAGCGCATGGCCCGCGACGGAGAAGAGAAGGAAAGGCGAGAAGCCGGCGAGGCAGCTCTGACAGGCGATGCAGGCGCCGGCGTCCCTGTGGCCACCGATCGGCCCGCGGCGATCGGAGGTACCGTCGATCGCGGCGCAATAGGCGGAGTCCCCACGGCCATGCGCGGCCGCAGGCGGAGCGCCGAGCGCATAGACCACGCTCAGCGTCTGAAGCGCCAGGGCGACAGCCGCCAATAAGCCGCGGAGAGAAAATCGACGCATCGCCACCTGTCGCCGTCGGGAAAGATTATGGCCGAAGCTACGCGCAGCCGAAGGCGTGGGCAATCGAGCCGATACGCCGCCGAGGAGCTTTTCCTTGACCCGTGTCAATTATGTCACAGATTTTGCTACGCGGAGATGGCTCGGCGCCGGCTTTCACAGTGGGCGGCGACGCATTCCACATTTCCCTTCGGCGCGATGCGTCCTAGAGTAGGTCCCATGTATATATCCATCACAAGAGACATTCAGGTCACTGCTCTGCCGGACTTTCTCCACGAGCAGTCGGACCCCGCCAACGATCGCTTCGTCTGGTCCTACACGATCGAGATCGCCAATCTCGGCAAGGAGCGCGTCCAACTCCTGTCACGTCACTGGATCATCATCGACGCTTATGGGCGCAAGGAAGAGGTGAAGGGACCGGGAGTCGTCGGCGAGCAGCCGGTGCTCGAGCCCGGCGAGACGTTCCGCTACGCCTCGGGCTGTCCGCTCACGACGCCCTCCGGACTGATGAAGGGAAGCTATACGATGATCACCCCCCACGGCGAGACCTTCGACATAGAGGTGCCGGCCTTCTCGCTGGACAGCCCGCTTTCTAAGCCGACGCTGAACTGAGCCAGGCGCATGTCAGGCGACATTTCGACGATCGAGCGCGCGATCGAGCTGACCGGACGGCTCGTCGCTTTCGACACGGAGAGCTCCAAGTCTAATCTGGCGCTCATCGATTTCGTCGAATCCTATTTGCGCGCGCAGGATGTGCCCTGCATTCGCGCGCCCAACGCGACGGGCGACAAGGCGGCGATCTTCGCGACGATCGGCCCGCCGATCGCGGGGGGCGTCGTGCTTTCCGGCCATACGGATGTGGTGCCGGTCACGGGCCAGAGCTGGACCGCCGACCCATTCACCCTGCGTCGCGAGGGCGACCGCCTGCTCGGCCGCGGCGCCGTCGACATGAAGGGCTTCGGCGCCGTCTGCCTCGCCATGATTCCCGAGTTCAAGGCGGCGGGGCTCACGCGGCCGATCCACATCTTCCTCAGCTATGACGAGGAGACGACCTGCCTCGGCCCGCTCGATCTCCTGGGGCGCCTCGGCTACGATCTGCCGCGGCCGGCCGCCGCCGTGATCGGCGAGCCGACTTCCATGCAAGTCGCCGACGCGCATAAGAGCGTGACGACCTTCGTCACGCGGGTCCGCGGCTATGAGATTCATTCCGCGAATCTGCATCGCGGCGTCAGCGCCGTGCATGTCGCCTTGCTTCTCGGCGCGGAGCTGCTGCGAATCGGCGAGGAGCTGGCCGCGGCGGGCGACCCCACCGGGCGCTTCGACCCGCCCTACTCCACTCTGCATATCGGCGTGATAGAGGGCGGCACGGCGCGCAATATCGTCGCCAAGGACTGCGTCTTCCATTGGGAGGTGCGCGGCGTGCCGGGAACCGACGCGGCCCGAATCGTCGAGGAGAGGCTTTCCGCCTATTCGGCGGAGCTTATGCAGCGTTACTTCGCGCCCTTCCCCGGAACCGGCATCGAGACGCGAATGGAGGTTGCGGTTCCGGGCCTCGCGCCGCAGCCGGGCTCGCCGGCGGAGACTCTGGCGCTACGGCTCGCCCGCGCCAATCGCACCATCGCCGTACCCTACGCCTCCGAGGCCGGGCACTTCCAGCAGACCGGCATTCCCAGCGTGATCTGCGGCCCCGGCCGCATAGACGAGGCGCATCAGCCGGACGAATATATAGAAGTGGGCGAGCTCGCGGCCTGCGTGGACTTCATGCGCGGCCTCGCCCGAGAGCTCGGCGCCTGAGAGCGCCGAGCCGGGCGCGAGCCTTTAGTAGCAGGCCCAGACCCAATAGCCGGCCCAACGCCAGCACGGCCCGACGCCATAATTATACCAGCGCCCATGCCAATAGCGGCCTCGTCCGCCGTGGCCATAGGCGGGTCCTCCGCGCCAGCCGGGGCCGCCATGCCAGCCGCCGCCGTAGCCGCCGCCATGGCCGCCACCGTGCCAGCCGCCACCGCCATGGCCACCACCATGACCGCCGCCACCGCCGCCGTAATGCTGAGCAAACGCTTCCGACGGCAGCGCGAGCGCGGCGCCCAGCGCGGCGACGAGCGATAATTTCTTGAACATCGGAATTCTCCTCACTTCGCTTCGAAGCGCGCGGAGCCCCTCCGCCCCGATGCTTCCGAGAGGCGACATATTCCCCCGCCGAGGCCGCCGACTGTGAGTTGTCGCACAGACCTCGCCGAATTCCTATCGCCGAAGGCGCCGCAGCGCGGCGCCGGCCGCCATTGATTTCGGGATAGGGCCGGCTATAGTCCGCGCCCGTTGCAAGGCGGCTTCCTGCCGGCACGAAGGCGCGCGCGCCGCTTCTAAGAGATCGAACATGAAATTGATCCAGACCGCCCAAGCTCAGACCGACGCACCCGCGGCGCCTCCCGCTCCGCCCGCCCCGGCTGCTCCCCCCGTTCCGGCGGCTCCCTCGGCGCCGCCCGTCCCGCCCAGCACGACGGTGCAGACGGCGCCGGATGTGGGCGCTCCTCCGGCGGCTCCGGCTCCCGACATGATCACGCAGCTCGTTCCGCTGCTGCTCGTCACCATGATCGTCTATTTCATCGTGCTGCGTCCGCAGGCGCGCCGTACGAAGGAGCAGAAGGAATCGCTGAAGAATGTGCGCCGTGGCGATACGGTCGTCACCAGCGGCGGGCTGATCGGCAAGGTCACCAAGACCATCGACGACGCCGAGGTCGAGGTCGAGATCGCCCAGAACATCCGCGTGCGCGTGCTGCGCTCGGCCGTCACCGAGGTGCGCGCCAAGGGCGAGCCGGTGAAGGATCAGGCGGCCTCGCGCTAGCCTTCTTTCAGAACGCGACGCATCCATCCCGGCCGCCTCCCGGCGCCGGGACCTTTCTTTTAGGACCGCCTCACAGGACCGACGATCCATGCTGCGCTTCGCCACCTGGAAGATCATCGCCATTCTGGCGCTGACGCTCGCCGCCGTTCTCGTCGTCGTCCCCAGCATGCTCGCGCCGGCGAGCGTCAAGGCGCTCGAAAACGCCCTGCCCTCCTGGGCGCAGCCGCGCACCATCGTGCTCGGCCTCGATCTGCAAGGGGGCTCCTATGTGATGCTGGAGGTAGACAAAGCCTCGGTGCTGCACACGCAGGTGACCAATCTGCGCGACGACGTGCGCCGCATCCTGCGCGAGGAGAAGATCGCCATCACCGGCGGCATAGGCGCGCAGACGCGCGGCGTGCAGCTGCGCATCCCCGACGCCGCCGAGCGCGCCAAAGTGCTGCCGAAGTTCCGCAATCTGGCGCAGGGCTTCGGCGCGAAAATCGGCGGCGCGCCGCCGCTGGAGGTGCGCGATTCGGGCGACGGCCTAGTGCAAATCGTCGTCACCGATTCCGGCGTGACCGACAAGGTCCGCCACGCGGTCGATCAGTCGATCGAGGTCATCCGCCGCCGAGTCGACGCGCTCGGCACGCGCGAGGCCAGCATTCAGCGCGAGGGCGACGATCGCATCATCGTCCAAGTGCCCGGCCTGCAGGACCCGGAACAGCTCAAGACCATTCTCGGACAGACCGCCAAGCTGGAGTTCCGCCTCGTCGCCGAGCCGGGCCAGAGCCAGTCCGAGCTCGAGGAGCTCGACCAGGTCGACCAGCCGGGCAAGATCGCCATCGAGAAGCAGATCATGGTGCAGGGCGAGGATTTGACCGACGCCCAGCCCGGCTTCGACCAGCAGCGCGGCGGCGAGCCGGTGGTCAATTTCCGCTTCAACATTCGCGGCGCACAGAAATTCGGTGAGGTCACCTCCAAGAATGTCGGCCGGCTCTTCGCCATCGTGCTCGACAATAAGGTGATATCGGCGCCGCGCATCCTGCAGCCGATCACCGGCGGCTCCGGCCAGATTTCCGGCCATTTCACCGTCGAGCAGGCCAACAACCTGTCGATCTTGCTGCGCGCCGGCGCCCTGCCCGCCAAGCTCGACATCATTGAGGAGCGCACCGTCGGCCCCGGCCTCGGCCAGGATTCGATCGACGCCGGCAAGCGCGCCGCCTATGTCGGCGCCGGCCTCGTCGTCGTCTATATGCTCATCACCTATGGCGTGTTCGGAATCTTCGCCAATCTGGCGCTGTTCGTCCATATCGCCTTCATCTTCGCCGGTCTGGTGCTGCTCGGCTCGACGCTGACGCTGCCGGGCATCGCCGGCATCGTGCTGACGATCGGCATGGCGGTCGACTCCAATGTGCTGATCTATGAGCGTATTCGCGAGGAGCAGCATGCCGGCCGCTCGATCCTCGCCGCGCTGGACGCGGGCTTCAACCGCGCCTTCGCGACCATCGTCGACTCCAATGTCACAATGTTCGTCGCCGCAGCGATCCTCTACTTCCTGGGCTCCGGCCCGGTGCGCGGCTTCGCCGTGTCGCTCGCGCTCGGCATTCTGACGACCATCGTCACCGCCGTCACCATGACGCGGATGATGATCGCGGTCTGGTATCATTACGCGCGCCCGACGCGCCTGCCGATCTGAGGGTGAAACAGATGAAGCTGCTGCGTCTCGCCCCGGAGAACACCAAGTTCCCCTTCATGCGGTTCCGCCGCGTGAGCTACCCCTTCTCGGCCGTGCTCTCGATATGCTCGATTCTGCTGTTCATCTTTAGCGGCATGAATTTCGGCATCGACTTCGCAGGCGGCACGGTCATCGAATTGCGCGCCAAAGCCGGCCAGGCCGAGATCGCGACCCTGCGCCAAACGATCGAGAAGCTCGAGCTCGGCGACGTCGAGGTGCAATCCTTCGGCAATCAATCCGATGCGACCGTCCGCTTCGGACCGCAGAAGGGCGGCGATTCCGCCCAGCAGGCGGCGGTCGAAAAGGTCCGCAGCTCGGTCGGCTCGGATTATGAGCTGCGCCGCGTCGAGGTGGTCGGCCCGCGCGTCTCCGGCGAGCTGGTGCAATCGGGAACGCTCGGCGTCGTGCTGTCGATCATCGCCGTGCTGACCTATTTGTGGTTCCGCTTCGAGTGGCAGTTCGCCATCGGCGCCGTGATCGCGACGATGCACGATCTCCTGCTCACAGTCGGCTTCTTCTCGCTCACGCATCTCGAATTCAATACGACGTCGATCGCGGCGATCCTGACCATCGTCGGCTATTCGCTGAACGAGACTGTCGTCGTGCTCGACCGTATCCGCGAGATGATGCGCAAATACAAGAAGATGCCGACAGATCAAATGATCGATCTCTCGATCAACGCGGTGCTGCCGCGCACCATCATGACGGCGACGACCGTGTTTCTGGCGCTTCTCTCGCTGGCGATCTTCGGCGGCCATGTGATCCGCAGCTTCTCGCTCGCGATGATCTGGGGCATTTTCGTCGCCACCTATTCCTCGGTCTTCATCTGCTCGCCCATGCTGATCTATCTCGGCCTGCGCAATGAGGATGCCGACAAGGCGCCGGAGGCGGCGTCCAGCAAGCCGACCGCCAAGGCGACGACGCGCGCCAAGCCCAAAGCGGCCTGATGGCCGAGCTGGGTCGAGGCTTCGTTCCGGGCCGCCACAGGATCGAGACCTATGGCGGCGGCGGCTTTCGCTTCGCGGAAATGTCGCATCGCGGATCGCTGCTCGCCCTGCCCTCGGGGATTCATGCGCTGGAGGCCGTCGCCGCGGCGGAGATCGACGAGGCCACGCTCGCGCCGCTCTTCGACGAGAGCGCCGGCGCGGTCGAGCTGCTGATCTTCGGCTCAGGCGAGAATTTGCGACCGCCCTCGGCCGCCTTGCGCGCGCGGCTGAAGCAGGCGGGAATCATGGTCGAGGCCATGGCCACCGGCGCAGCCGTTCGCACCTATAATATGCTGCTCGACGAGGACCGCCGCGTCGCCGCCGTGCTGATCGTGGTGTGAGCCGAGGTTTTTCGCCCATGGACGAGGCCGCGACGACCGAGCGCGAGACGGAGCTCGCCGACCATTACCGCCATTGCGAGGCCGCGCTGCGCGAGCAGGATCTCGACCTCTGGCTCGCCTGCCTGTTCGCGCCGGCGCAGGCGCGGCCGCATCTCCATGCGATCGGCGCTTTCTGCGCGGAGATTTCCAGCGTGCGGGCGCGCGTCTCGCAGCCGATTCTCGGCGAGATGCGGCTGCGCTGGTGGTACGATTCGCTGGAGGCGCCGGCCGATAGCGAGGGCGCCCGCGCCCATCCGATCGCCGACGCTCTTTTCGATACGCTCAACCGCTGCGCCATCCCCAGCGAGGAGGTCGTCGAGCTGCTCGAGGCTCATAGCTTCGATTTCTATGACGAGCAGATGGAGAGCCTCGCGGCGCTGGAGACCTATAGCGACCGCGTTTTCGGCGCGCCTCTGCGCTGGCGCGCCCGCGTCATCGACGCCGAGGACGCCGCACGGCAGGAGGAGGCGCTGCGCTTCGCCGGGCGCGCCTATGGCCTCACGGCGATTCTGCGCGCTCTTCCCCGCCATTTGGCGCAGGGTCAGCGATTCTTGCCGCTCGATCTTCTCGCGCGCCATCGCGCCGAGAGCGATTTCGTCGAGGCGAAGCTCACGCCAGCGCTCGCCGCCGCTCTGGCGGAGCTGCGCGGCAAGGCGCGCAATAATTTCGAAAAGGCGCGCAAAGCCGTGCGCGGCGATGGCGCAGCGCGCGCGGCGCTGCTGCCCGCAGCATTGATTCCGCTCTATCTCGGCGCGATGGAGCGCAAAGGGTTCGATCCGCTCCATATGATCGCCGAGCCGGCGCAATGGCGGCGGCAATGGCGGCTATGGCGCGCGGCAAGGGGGCGCGGCATATAGTCCTGCGGAAAATCGCTGCGGAGCACGGGCGAAACGCGCTACAAATCGCAGAGCCGCGCGTCTCGCGCTGCTGCAATTTTCGAGACGAAGCCGCCTCATGACAAACTCCGCCGACGCCGATTTCGGCCATCAGGCCCGCCAGCTTCGCGTCGACACGCTCATCATCCTGCGCTGGCTGGCGATCGCCGGCCAGACCTTCGCAACGCTCGTCACCTTCTTCTATTTTCAGTTCGATTTTCCGATCGGGCTGAGCTTCATCGCCATCGCGACCTCGGCCTGCCTCAACGCCGCGCTGCGCCTGGCGACGACGCGCACCTTCCGCCTCGACGACGGCGAGGCGGCGCTGCTCTTGTCCTATGACATATTGCAGCTCTCGGCCCTGCTCTATCTCACCGGCGGCGTCGCCAATCCTTTCGCCATGCTGTTTCTGGCGCCGGTGATGATCTCGGCCGTGTCGCTGCCGCGCAAGCTGACCATTCTGCTCGGCGTGCTGATGATCGCCTCGGCGACGATACTGACCGTCGAGTTTCAGCCTTTGCCGTGGTACGAGGGCGTCGAGCTGCATTTCCCGCTGCTCTATCGCACCGGCGTCTGGACCGCGCTGGTGCTGAGCGCGGCCTTCGTCGGCCTCTACGCCGCGCGCGTTTCGGACGAGGCGCGGCAATTGTCGACGGCGCTGGCGGCGACGGAGCTGGTGCTGGAGCGCGAGCAGCATCTCTCGCAGCTGGACGGCCTCGCGGCGGCCGCCGCGCATGAGCTGGGCACGCCGCTCGCGACCATCGCCGTGGTGACGAAGGAGCTGCAGAAATCCGCGCCCGCGACGGCGCCGGCGCTCGCCGACGATCTCGCTCTGCTCGCGCAGGAGGCGCGGCGCTGCCGAGATATTCTGCGCAAGCTCGTCTCGCTCGGCCAAGCAGATACGGGCGGCCTGCTCGACATGCAGACGCTCGAGACCATGCTCGAGGAAGTGATCGAGCCGCATCGCGCCTTCGGCGTGGACATAGAGCTGACGCGGCGCGGCCCACCCGCCGAGCCGAGCTTCTCGCGCAATCCCGGCATCGTCTACGGCCTCGGAAATCTCGTCGAGAACGCCGTCGACTTCGCCCACTCGCGCGTCCGCATAGAGGCCTTGTGGTCCAAGGAGCTCGTCGTCATCGTCATAGAGGATGACGGCCCCGGCTTCTCGCAGGCGATTCTCAATCGCCTCGGCGATCCGTATGTCAGCGGACGTCCGACCGATCGGCGCACCAAGAACGAGCCCGGCTCCGGCCTCGGCCTCGGCCTCTTCATCGCCAAGACGCTGCTCGAGCGCTCCGGCGCGACCGTGACGACGGCCAATGTGCAATCCCCGCAGACAGGCGCCAAGGTGACGATCTCCTGGCCCCGCACGGCGCTGGAGCGCTCCGTCGGCGCCGCCGAGGGAGGCGGGCGCGAGCGTGGCTTAGACCAACAAACGCCTTCGTCCGACGCGGCGTGATGCTATATTGAATAATCCCAAACCAGGACGACGACGCATGATCGACGACGCTGGCGCAGCCGAACACACCGATTTCGATGCGGCCGTGGAGGCCGCGCTCGGGGAGCTCCCGCAGGAGCGCTCGCTGCTGATCGTGGAGGACGACAAGCCCTTCCTCAGCCGGCTCACGCGCGCGATGGAGGCGCGCGGATTTCTCGTCACCGCGGTCGAGAGCGTCGCCGACGGACTGGCAGCCGTCGAAGCCGCCCCGCCCGCCTTCGCCATCATCGACATGCGGCTCGGCGACGGCAATGGCCTCGACGTCATCTCCTCGCTCAAGGTGAAGCGGCCGGACGCGCGCGGCATCATCCTCACCGGCTATGGCAATATCGCCACGGCGGTGACGGCGGTGAAGCTCGGCGCCTTCGACTATCTGGCCAAGCCCGCCGACGCCGACGAAATCTATCATGCGCTGATGGCGACGAAGATCGACAAGCCCGACGCGGTCGACAATCCCATGTCGGCGGATCGCGTGCGCTGGGAGCATATTCAGCGCGTCTATGAGAGCTGCGACCGCAATGTGTCGGAGACGGCGCGCCGCCTCAACATGCATCGCCGCACCCTGCAGCGCATATTGGCCAAGCGTGCGCCGAGATGAGCGCGCCGCGATGACGCACGGCGGCGCGGGTCAGAATTCGTCGCGATGCAGGGCGTAGTGAAGCCGCTCCGCCGCCGCGCCGGCGAAACGCAGCAGCATGGCCTTGCGGCTGGCCGGAGCGAGCTTATGGACCGGCGCCTCGCGCGTCAGCATGGCGCCATGCGCGTCGGCGACGATGAGGCCGGCGTCCGCGGGAAAGGCCTCCTCGGAAAGATCGCAGGGAATGGCGAAATAAAAGCGATCACAATGGAGGCGATAATCCATCCATTTGCGATCGGCGCGGAAATCGGCGAGCGAGCTCTTCACCTCGATGATGCGCAATGCGCCATCCGGCGCGAGAGCGACGAGATCGGCCCGCCGCCCGCCCGGCAGCGGCAGCTCCGCGAGGACGGAAAAACCCGCCGCGCGCAAATAGCGGCGCGCGCCGCGCGTCACGAGACGGGCGTTTTGCTCGCGCAGACTTTCCAGCGGAGAGGCGGACTCCATCGCATAATCTCGGAATGGCGGGAGAGCGAGAGGTCGGCCATTGTGCCCATGAGGCGACGCGCCGCGCAAGCGTCGAAGCAAATCGCCGGGCGTTGAGGGAGAGCAGGTCGAATGAGAATCCTCGCCGCATGTCTGTTCGCGCTCGGGGGCGCCATGGGCGCGCAGGGCGCCGAGCGGGTCGTCAACATCTTCAATTGGAGCGATTATATCGACCCGCGCGTGCTCGAGGATTTCACCCGCGAGACGGGCGTCAAGGTCGTCTACGACACCTATGATTCCAACGAGATATTGGAGACGCGCCTGCTCGCCGGCGCCGCCGGCTATGATGTCGTCGTTCCCTCGGCGACCTTTCTGCAAAGGCAGATCAAGGCCGGCGTCTATCGCCCGCTCGACAAGAGCCGGCTGAAGAATATCGACAATGTCTGGCCGGAGATCGCGCAGCGTCTCTCGCGCTATGATCCGGGCAACGCCCATGCCGTGAGCTATATGTGGTTCACCACCGGCGTCGCTTATAATGTCGCAAAGATCAAAGAGCGCATCGGCGACAAGCCGATCACCTCCTGGGACCAGGTGCTGAAGCCGGAAAATCTGCGCAAATTCGCCGATTGCGGCGTCTATGTGCTCGATAGTCCCGAAGATCTCTTCTCGATCACGCTCAATTATCTGAAGCTCGATCCCAATTCCAAGGATCCGGGCGACATTCGGCGCGCCGCCGATCTGCTCTCCGGCCTGCGGCGGCACATAAAGAAATTCCACTCCTCGGAATATATCAACGCGCTCGCCAATGGCGACATTTGCCTCGCCATCGGCTGGGCCGGCGACAGCTTCCAGGCGCGCAATCGCGCGCGCGAGGCCGCCAATGGCGTCGAGATCGCTTATGTGATCCCGCAGGAAGGGACGTTGATGTCGCTCGACAGCCTCGCCATCCCCAAGGACGCGCCGCACCCGGACGAGGCGCATCTCTTCATCGATTATCTGCTGCGGCCGGAGGTCGCCGCCCGCAACACCAAGATCACCAATTTCGCCAATGGCGTCGGCGCCTCGCGGCCGCTGGTGGACAAGGAGATCGCCGACAATCCGGCCATCTATCCCGATGCGGCGACGATGAAGCGCCTCTTCACCGTCACGGCGCCGGATCAGCCGATCCAGAAGATCGTCACCCGCGAATGGACGCGGGTGAAGACCGGCCGCTGAGAAAAACGGTTCGCCTCTTGCTCCGAGTGGGATGGCGGCGCCGCCGCCGTCTCATTCTGAAACAGGACGGAGCCATCGATGATCCGCGCGACCGAACGCAAGAAGACGCTGTTCCTGGTCTCGACGGCCACACAGCCTTGCGGCGTCGAATCCTTCGCCCGCCATGTGGCGGCGCGCTGGGGCGAGCTCGGCCTCGAGGCGCAACGGCTCGCCGTCTCCGGCAAGCTCGGCGATTGGGCGGCGATCTGGCGCGCGCTCGGCGAGGTCGACGCCATTGCGATCAATCTGCCGGTCGTGGCCTGGAAAAAGGTCGTGCTTACGCCGCTCGTCGCGCTCATCCTCGCGCTGCTGCGCGGGCGCGGCCGTGTCCTCGTCCTGCATGAATGGGCCGATCTCGACTGGCGCCGCCGTCTCATCGTCTCCGTCTACGCCCTCTTCGCGCAGCGTTTCGTCTTCTCCTCGCCCTTCGTGCGCGAGGGCTTCGCCAAAGGCGCCGTCACGCGCTTTCTGGCCGCCCGCAGCGCCATCGCGCCCATCCCCTCCAATATTCCGCCGACCGCGCCGGATGGCCCCTCCCCGCTCGCCGAACGCATTGGCGCCGCGCGCGCCGAGGGGCGCATCGTCATCGGCCATTTCGGCTCGATCTATCCCAAGAAGCAATCCGACTTCGTGCTCGATGTCGCAGCGAGGCTGCGCGACTCCGGCCGGCCGGTCCTCTGCCTCTTCATCGGCGGCTTCGTCAAAGGCGTCGATCGCATCGAGGAGGATTTCCGCGCCAAGACGCAGGCGCTCGGCCTCGCCGAGGATTGCCTCGTGACCGGCTATGTCGACGGCCATCGCGATCTGCATGCGCTCTTTGCCGAGGTCGACTGCTTCCTCTATCGCTTTCCCGAAGGGCTCACCTCGCGCCGCGGCAGCGTGCTCGCCTGCCTGCAATCCGGCAAGCCGGTGATCGTCAATGCGCCGCGCGAGGCGGGCGAATTCGACCATCATCGCGCCTATCGCCGCGCCATCGCCGACGGCTCGCTGAAGCTGCTCGCCAATGACGCCGATGCGCGCGCTTATGCGGACTGCCTCGCGCGCACGGAAAGCCTGCCGTCACGCTCGCTCTCGCCGCTCTACGATCAGTGCTGGCGCGACGCGGCCGCCGCGATCGCCGCCACGCTCGACGTCGAGCCCATGAGCGCCGCGCCGTTTCCCGCCGAGTGAAGAAAAGGTCGGCCGCTCAGGCGGTCTTGCGCGTCTCCGCGCGACGGCGCGCATCGCGGCGCGGCAGCCAGGGATCGCTATGATCGACTCGCAAAATCACCGCGATCTTGGCGCGCAGCGCCGCGGGAAGCTCGGCGATCGCTGTCTCTTCATCCTGATCGCGGCCGAGCACCGGCGCCACAAAGTCGAGCCGCTCGAACATGCTCTCGTCCGAGCCGACGCCATCGCAGAGCACAATGTCGACCTCCGCCGGAATGCCGTCGCGGAAGCCATCGACGATGCGTTCCACGGCGCCCGCCGCGCGCGAGCGTCGATCGATCGCCGGCAGCGCCAGCAGCACACTGTCGCCGGTGCGCACAAAAGGATCGTCGGCGTCGCCGAACGCCTCGAGCCCGTCCTCTATGAGAACGGTGAGCGCCGCATGATCGCGGTCCGCATCGACGAGCGCCACCTCGAGATGCTGCAGCCGCAGCGCCAGAGCGATATTGACGGCCATCACCGTGCGAATGGAGCCGGGCGCATCGCCGACCAGCCCGATGACGAGCGGCCGATGCGCGCTCTCGGCGACCAGCGCGCCGAAGCGCGACACCACCGCCTCGAGCTCGCGGCGATCGGCGAAAGGCCGCACGAAAGGAATGCCGAGCCGCGTCAGCTCGAGCCTCTCCGGCCCCGCCGTCGGCCCGCGCACGGTGAATTTCGTCGCATCGGTCACAGCGACGCGCACCGGCTCGGTCTCGACATCGCGACGCGGACCAGACTCGGGCGCGCCGCCAAATCCGCGCTCACGCAGAAAAGCGAGGCCGAGACCCAGAGTGAGGCCGGCGACGAAGCCCGCGCCCGTCATCAGCCCGGCGCCGGGCGGAAAGCTGCGCGCGATCGGCGGCGTCGCCATTGTGATGATATGCGTGCTGGCGGCGTCGAGCTGCCGCGCCTCGCCGGTCTGACGCGAGCGCGTGAGGAAGGATTCGTAGATCGTGCGGCTGACCTCGACCTCGCGCTCGAGATCGCGAAGCTTGACCGAAGCTTGCGCCGAGACGACGGCCTTGCCCTCGAGCTTCTGCATCTCGCGGTTCAGCGCCTCCTCGGTGCTGCGCGCGCGCTCATAATCCTTGCGCAACGAAACGGCGACGCGCGCCAGCTCGGTATTGACGAGGCGCTTGGTCTCGGCGAGCCGCGCCGTCGCATTTTTGACGACCGGATGCTGCGGCCCGAGCTCGGCGGAGAGATCGGCGAGCTTTTGCGCCGCCTCCGCCTGCTGGCCGCGCAGCGCGTTCAACGTCATCAAATTCATATTGGCGGCGATGGCCGCGAGCTCCGTGTCCGAATGCGCCGCGCGCTGCACCTGCTCGAAGCGCGAGCGCGTGTCCTCGAGCCGGGTGCGGGCGAAGGTGAGCTGCTGATTGAGCTCTTTCAGCCGCTGCTCGTCTATGTAGGAATCGCGCGTGCCGACGAAGCCGTTCTCCGCCTTATAGGCCTCGACGGATTTTTCCGCGGCGAGCAGACGCTCGCGCAGCCCGTCGAGACGCCCGGTGAAGGAGGTCGCCGCCTGCTGCGCGGCGTCCTTATGCATCGTCGAGCGCACATCGATATAGGCCTGCGCCACAGCATTGGCGATGCGCGCCGATTTCTGCGCATTGTCGCTCGAGGCGGCGATGTCGATGATAAAGGTGCGCTCGGGACGGCGCACCATGACTTTCGTGCCGAGAGCGCGCACGGCGCCGTCGACGATCTCCTCCTTCGTCGGCGCGCGGCCGAAGCGGCCGAACAACTTGCCGAACAAGGACGTCGATGCGCCGAACTCGGGATCGTCGGTGAGCTTCTCCGCCTCCACGACGCGCTCGAGCACGACCTGCGAGGTCAAGATGCGCGTCTGCGTCTCGACGAAATTGATGAAGCCGGTCGAATCCTGGCCCTGATTGGCGTCGCCCTCGAGACCGGGAAGCCCGCGCGGATCGAGATAGATCTGCGCGGCCGCGACATAGCGCGGCGTCAGCAGCTTGGTGAGCGCATAGCCGCCGACCGCGCAGGCGAGCGCGACGGACAGGATGAAAAGCTTGTTGCGAAGCGCGAGCGAGATCAAGCGTCCCGGCGTCAGCGAGGAGCGCGCGCGCGGAGGCTCCGCGGCCATGGGCCGCTGGCTTTCTGCGAGACTTTTCGACCCGGATTCATAATCCAACATCACGCGAGTTCCGTTCCGACGTCGAACAAGCGAGCACAGTCCCGCATTCGCGTTGAAGGCGAATGTTCCATTTCATGGTTAACGTTTCTTAAACTCCTCTCTCTCATTCATCCTCTTCATGTCGAAAATAGGGTCCGCGGAGACGATTCGCCACGTTTCACGGTCATGACAGAATTCGAGACGCCTCGAGTGTCTCAGCCATGTCCAGAGCATCATAGCCGCGTATCATTTTCACGCAAATGGCCGCGTATTTCTTGCCTGAACGGGTCAAATTTTATGGAACGAATTTGGCAATGATCAAATCCGCAAACTGTTCACCAACGAGCGGCAATTTAGCTGAAAATGCTGCGCGAGCGCGTATGGTGACGATGAACCTCGAGCTTGGTCGATGGAGATAATGATGCTCGATACGATTAGACGACTCGTCGACGAACAAGGTCGCTTGGCCGTGGCCGCCGAAGCGATCGGCGACAACGCCGATCTCTACGCCACGGGCCTCACATCTTTCGCCGCGGTCCAGCTGATGCTGGCGCTCGAAGAGACCTTCGACGTCGAATTCCCCGACCGCATGCTCAACCGTCGCAGCTTCTCCTCGATCGCCTCGATCGCCGGCTGCCTGCACGAGCTCAAGGAAGCCGCCTGATGAATGCGCCACTCGATCGCGGAGCGAATGTCGTTGCGACGGCCGCCCGCCACGCCGACGATGTCGATCGCAAAGGCCGCTTCCCGATCGAAGCGTTTCAGGCCCTCAAGGACGCACGCCTGCTCTCGCTGCAGATCCCGATCGAATTCGGCGGCGGCGGAGCCTCGCTCGCGGATGTCGCGGAGCTCTGCACGTCGCTCGGCCAGCATTGCGCCTCGACCGCGATGGTCTTCGCCATGCATCAGATCAAAGTGTCGAGCCTCATCGCGCATGGCCGCGGCAGCGCCTGGCACGAGAGCTTCATGCGCCGCGTCGCCGACGAGCAGCTGCTGCTCGGCTCTGCGACGACGGAAGGCGGCGTCGGCGGCAATATGCGCAACAGCATTTGCGCCTTCGAGCGTGACGGCGCGACATTCCGCATCGCCAAGGAAGGCGCGCTGATTTCCTACGGCGCCTATTCGGACGCGATCCTCGTCACCGCGCGCCGCTCGGCAGACGCTCCGCCCTCCGATCAGCTGATGGCCGTGCTCGAGAAAAGCCAATATCGGCTCGATCGTACCGGCGGCTGGGATGCGCTCGGCATGCGCGGCACTTGCAGCGAAGGCTTCACCTTCAGCGGCGAGGCCCCCGTCGAGCAAATATTCACCCATGACTTCGCCGAGATCGCCTCCGAGTCCATGCTCGCGACCGCGCATCTCCTGTGGAGCGCGGTTTGGTACGGCGTCGCCTCTGACGCGCTCTCGCGCGCGCAATCCTTCGTGCGCAAGGACGCACGTCGTCATCCCAATGGCCCGGCTCCCGGCGCGCTGCGCCTCGCCGAGGCGACGGCCAAGCTACAACTCATGCGCTCCAATATCGTCCAAGGGCTGAAGCGCTTCGCCAAGGCGCAGAAGAACGAGGATGATCTCAATTCGATGAGCTTCGCCGTCGCGATGAACAACATCAAGATCGGCTCGTCGCAGCTCTCGATCGAGATCATCAATCATGCGCTGCTGATCGCCGGCATCGCCGGCTACAAGAACGACACGCCCTTCAGCGTCGGCCGCCATATGCGCGACGCGCTCTCGGCGCAGGTGATGATCTCCAATGATCGCATCTTCACCAATCTGTCCACCATGCTGCTCGCGCAGCGCATCGACCAGCGGCTGGGAGACTGACCCATGTGCCAGGCCTGCGACAGCTTCCTCGATCGCCTCTTCGCCAAGGGCGTTCTGCATGAGACCGGCGTCGACGGACTCTATGGCCGTGGGCAGGCCTTCGAGGCGGTCATAGAGGGAATGGATCGGCTGATCACGCGCCTCGCCGAAGGCGATCACGCCGAGGTCATCCGCTTTCCGCCCGGCATGAATCGCGCGCTCTTCGAGAAGAGCGGCTATATGAAGAATTTCCCGCAGCTCGCCGGCACGGTGCACAGCTTCGCCGGAAGCGAGAAGGACCATCTCGCCCTTCTCGACAATATTCACAACGGCGGCGACTGGACCGGCGGTCAGGGCGCGACCGACATCGTGCTCACGCCCGCCGCCTGCTATCCGCTCTATCCGATCGTCGCGCGCCGCGGCCAGCTCGCGCCCGAGGGCGGCCTTTTCGACATTCAATCCTATTGCTTCCGTCACGAGCCGTCGAAGGATCCGGCGCGCATGCAAATGTTCCGCATGCGCGAGTTCGTTCGCATCGGCCTGCCGGAGCAGGCCGCGAGCTTCCGCGAATCCTGGCTGGAGCGCGCCCGCGGCTTCGCCGAGACGCTCGAGCTGCCGCATCATATCGATGTGGCGAATGATCCATTCTTTGGCCGCGCCGGACGCATGATGGCCTCGAGCCAGCGCGAGCAGGCGCTGAAATTCGAGCTTTTGGTGCCGATCGAGAGCACGGAAAATCCGACCGCGTGCCAGAGCTTCAACTATCATCAGGACCACTTCGGCGAGCTCTGGGGCATCAAGACCGCTTCGGGCGAGACGGCGCATACCGCATGCGTCGGCTTCGGCATGGAGCGCCTCGCCCTCGCCTTGTTCAAACATCACGGGATCGACACCAATGGCTGGCCGACCTCAGTCCGCGCTGCTCTCTCTCTCTGACGCAGAGCTTTCGCCGCCGAAGCCGGCGAAGCCGCATTTCCGTCACGCGCTGCATCATGCAGAGCGTGATTGGCCGCAGACCAATTGCTATGTCGATCTCATGATCGAGCTCGTCGCCATGCGCGGCTTCGAGCCGGAGGCCATGCTCGGCTTCACGCTGGCGCAGGATTACGAAGAAGATCAGTTCACCTTCTTCAAGCCCCGCCTCGCCGATCTCGAGCGTCTCTACGGCCTGCGCGTCGAGGAGCTGGCGCTCTATGATCGACTGGACGATCACATCGCGCGCCAGACCACGCGCGGCCGCGTGGTGATGGTGGAGGTGGACGGCTATCATCTGCCGGACACGCGCGGCGTCACCTATCGCATCGATCACTCCAAGACGACGATCGGCGTCACGGAAATCGATCTTTCCGCGCGGCGGATCGACTATTTCCACAATGACGGCTATTTCGCGCTCGACGGCGAGGACTTCGACGCGATCTTCGGCCGCGCCGGCGAGGCGCGCGATCTCGCCGCTCTGTTTCCTTACGCCGAATTCGTGCGCTTCGACCGCGAGCGCACACATGCGGATTTGCGCGGAGCGGCGGAAGAGCTGGCGAGCGAGCATTTCGCGCGCCGCCCCAGCGACAATCCGATCCGCGCCTTCGCCGCGCGCTTCCCCGCGCTGTGGAATGTGCTGGAAGCGCGCCCGCCGTGCTTCTTCCACAGCCTCGCCTTCAACACGTTTCGCCAGCTCGGCGCCAATTTCGAGCTGCTCGGCAGCCATCTCGATTGGCTGCGGCCGGATGGCGATCTCGCCGCCGAGGCGAACGCCTGCCGACGCATTTCGGCCGGCGCCAAGGCGATGCAGTTCCAGGCGGCGCGCGCCTCTGCGCGCAAGCGCGTCTATGATCCGCGCGAGACGCTCGACGAGCTCGCCGGCGTCTATGACGGCTTGTTCGGAGGTCTCTCGGCGAAGCTGCGCTGAGGCCGATGATGCGTGCGCGCGTCGAAGGAGAAAAGCGCCAGCGCCTCGCCGCCGCTTGGACTTTCGCGATCGACGAGGCCGGCGAATGGACGGAGCCCTCCACCATTCCCGGCGCCGCGTCTTGGC
Source organism: Methylosinus sp. R-45379 (assembly GCF_001644125.1). Classification (NCBI taxonomy): domain Bacteria; kingdom Pseudomonadati; phylum Pseudomonadota; class Alphaproteobacteria; order Hyphomicrobiales; family Methylocystaceae; genus Methylosinus; species Methylosinus sp. R-45379. Next base: position 42,757 of record NZ_LUUM01000090.1, on the reverse strand, counting down.
GCGCCGCGCGCGTTCCCGGCACGCTGGCGCAGGCGCTGATCGATGAAGGCGCGCGCTTCGACGAGCTGCCGCCGCTCGACGCCATCGACGTCTGGTACAAGACCTCCTTCGTCAATTCGACGCCGGCCGAATTGCGCCTGCACGGCCTCGCCACGCTCGCGGACGTCTATCTCGACGGACGGCTCGCGCTGCGCTCGGACAATATGTTCGACGCGCATGCAATAGAGGTCGCGACGCCCGGCGCGCATGATCTTCATATTCGCTTCCGCTCCGTCGAGCGCGAGATCGCGACGAAGAGCGGTCGCGCGCGCTGGCGGCCGCGCATGATAACGCCGGCGGGCCTGCGCCACATACGCACGACGGCGCTCGGCCGCCTTCCCGGCTTCGCGCCGCCGACGCCGCCCGTCGGTCCCTGGCGCGAGATCGAGCTGATCGAGCATGGCGCGCTGCGCCTGCGCAATGTGCATATGCGCGCCACCGTCCGCGATGGTCGCGCCAGCCTGCACGTCGCCCTCGAAATTTCCGGCCTCACGGATTCGTCCGCGCAGCTCTTTTGCGGCGGAGCGGAAGCGCCCTTCACGCGCGTTGCGGATAATCGCATCATCGCCGAGCTGTCGCCGCCCGACGCGCGGCTGTGGACGCCACATACGCATGGCGAGCCGCATCTCTATGATGTCTCGGCGACAATCGGCGCGCATCGCATCGATCTCGGCCGCACCGGCTTTCGTGATATTCGCGTCGATCGCGGCGCGGATGGCGTCGGCTTCGCGCTACAGGTGAACGATATTCCGCTGTTCTGCCGCGGCGCCTGCTGGACGACGGCGGACGCCGTGTCGCTCGCCGGCGGCAGAGAGGATTGCGCGCCGCTGCTGCGCGCGATGCGCGACGCCGGCATGAATATGGTTCGCGTCCCCGGCGTCACTCTCTATGAGAGCGATGATTTCTACGCGCTCTGCGACGAGCTCGGACTCTTGGTTTGGCAGGATTTCGCCTTCGCCAATTTCGATTATCCGTTTCAGGATGCGGCCTTCCGCGCCAGCGTCGAGCGCGAGGCGGCGGAATTTCTGGCGCGCACGCGATCTTCGCCTTCGCTCGCCGTGCTCTGCGGCGGCAGCGAGGTCTATCAGCAAGCGTCGATGCTGGGCCTCGCCGAGGCCAAATGGCGCTCGCCTTTCTTCGACGAGACTCTGCCGAAGCTCATCGAAGCGGAGCGTCCCGACACCATTTATGTCGAGAACTCGCCCTCCGGCGGCCCCCTGCCCTTCCATGCCGATGTCGGCGTCTCGCATTACTATGGCGTCGGCGCCTATCGCCGCGGCCTGGACGATGCGCGCCGCGCCAATGTGCGCTTCGCTTCCGAATGTCTCGGCTTCGCCAATATTGCGGATGACGCCGCGCTGCGCCGCGACTTCGGCGACGACCCGCTCGGCTCGAAGCTCTTCGCCGAACGCATCGCGCGCGACATGGGCGCGACGCAGACTTTCGGCGACGTCACCGAACATTACATGCGCCTGCTCTATCGCTGTGATCCGGCGACGCTGCGCGAGAGCGATCCGCAGCTCTATCTCGACATAGCGCGCGCCGCAGTGGCCGAGACGATGGAAGCGACGATCGGCGAATGGCGACGCGGCGGCTCCACGACTCATGGCGCCATCGTCTGGTTCCTCGAGGATCTTTGGCCCGGCGCCGGCTGGGGCGTTCTCGATGCGCACGGCGAGCCGAAATCCGCCTATCACGCTTTGGCGCGCGCCTTTCGTCCGCTGTCGCTCATGCTCACCGACGAAGGCGTCAACGGGCTTTTCGCGCATTTGCGCAATGACGGACCGCAACGCATCGAGGGCGAGATTTCGCTGGCCTGCTATCGCGACGGCCATGTGCCGGTGATGAAGGCGAGCCGCAACGTCGCCGTCGAGCCGCATGACGTCGCAACATTGCGCGATGCGGAATTCTGGGGCGGGTTTTTCGATACGGCGCTCGCCTATAATTTCGGGCCGCCGTCGCATGATTTGACCGTCGCGCGCTTCATCGGCGCGAATGGCGTCGAGCGCGAGGCCTTCCATTTTCCGCTCGGTCGCAGCGCCGCGAAATCGCAGCTCGGATTGACGGCGGAGATAGAGGAAGACGATAGCGGATTCACTCTCGCTCTATCGACGACTATCGCCGCGCAATCGGTGGCGATCGAGGATGAATTCTTTCTGCCTCGCGAAAATTGGCTGCATCTCGCTCCGGGCGCGACGCGGCGCATTCGCCTCGTCGCGCGATCGGCCGATGGGAAACGCCCCAAGGGCGTCGCGAGAGCGCTGAATGGGGAAGCGATCCGCTACGGCTAGAGTTTTCGAGCGAAGTGGGAACCGGTTCGCGTGAAGAAAACACGACCGAACAAGGAATCACTCTAGCCAACATGCTCGGGGAATTCGAGCCGCACCAGCGTGCCATGTGGTGGCAAGCGCTCGAAGAAAGCCTCGCCTTTGAGCTGGCGCGCTAGGCCCCGCATCAGCTGTAGCCCATCGCCACGCACGACATTCGCCAGATCGAAGCCGCAGCCATTGTCGGAGACTGTCAGCTCGAGCCTGTCGCCGATGCGGCGCAGGCGCGCATGCACCTCGCCATGCGCGCCGCCGGGAAAGGCGTGCTTCATCACATTGGTGACGGCCTCGACATAGACGAGGCCGACGCATTGCGCGCGGCGATAATCGAGAAAAATATCGTCGTCTGCGAGCGTCTCTCCGACGATGCGATCGTCGAATGCTTTGCGGCGGGCCTCGGAAAGCGCCCAAAGATAGGAGGACATGCAGATCTCGGCGTCATCGTCCTCGTCCAGCGCATTATGCAGCTCGACGGCGCTGCGCAGGCGCATGGCGCAATTGCTGCAGCCCTCGGGCTTCTCGAGCCGCCGCGACTGCGCCGAGATCAATGTCGCCAAAGCCTGCAGATCATTGCGGACGCGATGACGAAGCTCGCGATAACGCTCCTTCTCGGCGCGCAGCTCGACATGAACGCTCGCGAGCTCAGCCTCGAGCTCGGCAATTTTGTTCTTGCCCCCGACAACCGAGGATACGCCAGCGACTTCGCTCATTCAGCCCGATCCCTCCGAGCGACGCCGGAGACGACAGCCGGTCGCACGGACCTGTTTTCATTTATCTGAAGCGCGCGTCCCGAATTTTCAAGCTACACTTCGGCCGATTGTGCGCCGGCGCGCGTCGCGCGCGCGAGCTTGCTGCGCTTATGGCCATAAGAAAAATAGAAAATCAGCCCCAGAGCCATCCATATGGCGAAGCGCTCCCAGGCCGCGGCGGGCAGCTTGGAGAGCAGCCATAGGGAGAAGCCGACGCCGGCGAGCGGAACATAAGGCACGAGCGGCGTGCGAAAGCTGCGCGGCGCATCCGGCCGCGTGCGTCGCATGACGATGATGGAAAGGCAGATGACGACGAAGGCGGACAGGGTTCCGATATTGACGAGCTCGGCGACCTCGCGGATCGGATAGAGCCCGGCGACGATGGCCGTCAGCCCGCCGATGACGAGCGTCGGGCGATGCGGCGTATGGAAGCGCGGATGCGCATGGGAGAACCAGGCGGGCAGCAGACCGTCGCGGCTCATGGCGAAGCAGATGCGCGCGCAGCCGAGCAGAAACGCCAGCATGACGCTGATGATGCCGGCGACCGCGGCGACGGAGACGACGAAGGTCGCCCATGGCAAGCCGACGGCGGTGAAGGCCGCTGCCACCGGCGCCGGATTGTTCAGCGTGTCGTAGCGCACCATGCCGGTGAGCACGAGCGACACTGCCACATAGAGCGTCAGCGCGACGGCGAGCGAGAGCAGCACAGCGCGCGGCAATTGGCGCTGAGGGTCTTTCGCCTCCTCGGCCGCTGTGGTCAGCGTGTCATAGCCAAAGACGGCGAAGAACACGACCGCCGCGCCCTCGACGACGCCGCCAAAGCCATAGGGCATGAAGGGCGTCCAATTCTCGAGGCGCACATAGGGAAGGCCCGCCGCCACCACGAGCAGAACCGCCGCGGTCTTGACCACCACCATGACGGCGTTGAAGCGCGCGCCCCATTCGATGCGCAGCACCAGCACGCCGGCGACGAAGAGCGCGCCCAATATGGCCGCAAGATCGACGACCCTGCCCTCGCCGGTTCCGGCCGCGCCCGAGGCCCAGACCGGCAGAGCGAGGCCGAGCTGCCCGAGCAGCGCCTGCAGATAGCCCGACCAGCCGATGGAGACCACGGCGACGACGAGCGCATATTCGAGCAGCAGGTCCCAGCCGATGATCCAGGCCGCGAGCTCGCCGAGCACGGCATAGGCATAAGTATAGGCGCTGCCCGCCGCCGGAATCATTCCGGCGAATTCGGCGTAGCAGAGCGCCGCCGCCGCGCTGGCGACGCCGGCGATGAGAAAGGAGAGCGAGACCGCAGGCCCGGCCTGGGTCGCCGCGACCACGCCGGTCAGGACGAATATGCCGACGCCGATCAGGCCGCCGAGGCCGATGCTGGTGAGCTGCCAAAGGCCCAGCACGCGGCGCAGCTCGCTCGGCGTGCCGGACTCCGCCGCGAGCGTCTCCAGCGGCTTCACGCGCAGGAGATCATGCAGGGACAGGAGATCATGCAGGGAGAAGCGTCTCTCGGTCATGCCGTCCCTTCGGTTGGAGTCTCTGCCGAAGTCTAGCATGTCCGCCGAAGCGGCGGATGGTCTTCAGTGCTTATCCGCCGCGCGAAACTGAACCGGCACCTCAAAGGTGAGGCCCTCGTCCGCCACTGCGGGAGGCGGTGGCGGCACGGGATCGGCGCGCTTCATCATGGCGAGAGCGGCGTCGTCGAAGATGCGGTCGCCAGCCGAGCGCCTGACGCTGGCGCTCACCACATGGCCGAGCCGATCGAGCGTGAAGGCGACGGCGACCTCGCCGGCGCGCCGCCCCGCCCCGCTCGGATAGCGCTTGGCGCGGTTGATATGCGCCATCAGCGCCTTCAGCCAGGTGAGCTTGGCCGCACGCGCGACCTTGTCGGCGCCTTGGACGGGAGCGACGGCGCGCGGCGCCTCGGCGAGCGCATCGGTCTTGGGCGGCGCGGCCGCCTCGGAAGCGGCGGACTCGGCCGAGATCACTGGCGTCGCCTGACGTTTGGTCGGATCCTCGACCGGCTTCTCATGCTTTTCGGCGGTCGTGTAATCGGCGTCCTCGGCCTCGACGCGCGAGATTTTGGGATCGTCGTTTTCCTTGGTCTGCGAGGCGGCGACGGCCGGCGCGGCGGCGGCGGCTTCATCGGCCTGCGGGCCGGGGGGAGCGTCGGGCGAATCCTCGACATGAGGCGCTGCCGGCGCGAGGCCGATCTCGATCGCCGGGGCGCCGCTGGCGTCGTCGTCCGTCTCGATCTCGAAGACGACGAAAATAGCGGCGAGCGCCAGAAGATGCGCGGCCAGCGCGGCCAGCGCCGCGCCGGTCCAGATGCGATTGTTCCGGCCCGTGTCGAGATCGGCGGCGATGCTCATTTCGCAGCTCCGCCCGTCGCCGCCCCACCCCCGTCGAGCGCGACGAGAGAAATCTTGGCGTAGCCGCCGGAGCGCAAGCGCTCGAGAATGGCCATCATCTCGCCATAGGGCACCGCCGTGTCGGCGCGCAGGAAGACGCGCTTCTCCTTGTCGCCGCCGGCGAGCGAATCCAGCGAGGCGATGAGATCATTGCGCTTCACCGGCGTCTCGCCCAGAGCCAAAGCGAGATCGGCCTGAATGGTGAGATAGATCGGCTTGTCGGGCTTCGTATGCGTCGCCGCGCTCGCGGCCGGCAGATCGACGGGAAGATCGACAGTGGCGAGCGGCGCCGCCACCATGAAGATAATCAGCAGCACGAGCATCACGTCGATGAAGGGCGTGACATTGATCTCGTGAGTCTCTTCGAGCGCGCCGCGCGACGATCCTCCGATATTGCCGGCCATGATCGTTACTCCGCGGCGCGCAGAGCGGCGGGCGCCTGCTGGACGCCGCGATCGAGATCACGCGAGACGATGCGCAGCAGCTCGCCGGAGAGATTGGAGACGAGCTCGAGATAGGCGCTCGTCTGCCGCGCGAGATGATTATAGATCAGCACGGCGGGAATGGCGGCGATGAGGCCGATGGCGGTGGCGAGCAGCGCCTCGGCGATGCCGGGCGCGACGACGGCGAGATTGGTCGTCTGCGCTTTCGATATGCCGATGAAGCTGTTCATAATGCCCCACACAGTGCCGAACAGGCCGATGAAGGGACCGGTGGAGCCGACCGAAGCGAGCAGGCCCGTGCCGCGACGAATGGAGAGGCTCTCGGCGCGCTCGATCTCGGCGAAGCTCGAAGCGACGCGCTCCTTCAATCCGCCGGCGGAGGAAAGATCGGAAGAGAGGCGGAACTCGCGCAGCGCCTCGGCGATCAGAGCGCTCGCCAGAGGATCGTCGCCGCCGAGCGCGAGACGCGCTTCCGCGAGGCCGCGCGCCTCCTGCAGACGCTCGATCGAGCTGCGAATGCGCGCGCGCGCGCGCCGCAATTCGATCGTCTTGGCGATGAGCACCGTCCATGTGCCGATGGAGGCGCTGACGAGGCCCAGCATGACGATCTTTACGACGATGTCGGCGTTGAGGAACATGCTCGACACGGAGAGATCATGCGGACGATTGATGATGTCCGCGCGCCCTTCGGCCAGACAGAGAGACGTCGAGAGGAGGAGAGACGAGGCCGCGATCGCTAGCGTCTGATATGATCGTTTCATGCTTCCGCCCATATGCGAATGAGATTGTGATAGACGCCTGTCAGCTTGACGCAGGCCGGATCGCCCGCGCCGAGCCGTTCCGTGAGACCTTGAATCGTCTGGTCCAAATCAAAAAGCAACGAACGTACCACGTTGTCGCGAATCATGCTTTGAAGCCAGAAGAAGGATGCGACGCGCTCACCGCGCGTCACTTCTCGCACGAGATGCAGGCTGGTCGATGGATAGAGCACCAGATGACCGGCGGGCAGCTTCACTTCCTGCGCGCCATAATGATCCTCGATGACCAATTCGCCGCCGTCGTATTCGTCTGGATCGGCGAGAAAAAGCGTGACGGAGAGATCGGTGCGAATGCGCACCGAAGTGCGCGGCACGCCGCGAATGGCGTTGTCGACATGCAGCCCGAAATCATGGCCCGCGCCATAACGATTGAACAGCGGCGGGAAAATCCGCAGCGGCAGAGCGGCAGAGACGAAAGTCGGACAGGCTGCGAGCGCATCGAGCACAAGATCGCCCAATTCGCGGGCGGCGGCGCCGTCTTGCGGCAGCTGCAAATTATTCTTCACCAGGCTCGATTGCGAGCCGGCGGTCGAGCGGCCGTCTTCCCACACGGTCTGCGACATCACGTCGCGAAAATAGGCGATCTGCCGCGCATCGAGCACATCGGGTATGCAGATCAGCATGACGCGACCCTCATACCTCGCTCCAATGGCGTATGAGATTGTGATAGACGCCGCCGAGCTTCATCACATCCTCGTCGTCTCCGCCGAGGCGCGGCGCGAGCTGCTGAATCGCCGCGTCGAGATCATAGATCACATCGCGCACGCTCTCCTGGCGGATCATGCTCTGCACCCAAAAGAAGGAGGCGACGCGCGCTCCGCGCGTGACCGGCGAAATCATGTGCAGATCGCTCGCCGGATAGACGGCGAGCGCGCCCGCCGGAAGCTTGACCTGATGAGAATCATAGGCGTCGTCGACGACCAGCTCGCCGCCGTCATATTCCTCCGGCTCCGAGAGAAAGACGGTGACGGCGAGATCGGCGCGAATGCGCATGCCGGTCAGCGGATCGCCGCGCACGGCGTTGTCGACATGCACGCCGAAGCGATGTCCGACACGATAGCGATTGAACATGGGCGGATAGATGCGCAGCGGAATCGCCGCGGCGACAAAGCCCGGATGCGAGACGATCGCCTGCAGAAGGCGCTCGCCGAGGCGCCGCGACAATTCGCCATTGGGCGGCAGCTGCTCATTGCTCTTCACCGAGGGCGGCTGCGCGCCGGCGGTGGAAGCGCCGTCCTCCCATTCCGCCGCGTCCATGACGCTGCGGAATTGAGCGACCGTCTCCTTGCTCAGAACGTCCGGCACGCAGATCAGCATTTCCGCACATTCCATTTTTTGCGGCGCAATGAAAAGGCGCCGGCTCCTTGTTTGAAACTTTTCCAAGGGAGCCGGCGCCTGCGACGATTTGTCTTCAGAATTTGGCGCGCGCCTCGAACAGCACGGTGCGGCCCGGCGCCACCTGGGTGAAGGGCGTCGCCGTCTGATAGAAGGCGTCATAATAGGTACGGTCGAAGAGGTTCATGACCGAGACCTTGAGCGTGATATTCTCTGTCACCTTGCCCTCGAGGAAGGCGTCGAAGCGCCAATAAGAGGGCAGGACGGTCGGCACATTCACGAAGGGATTGGCCGCCGTCGGCGCCGGCCACCCCGTCGTGCCGTTCACCGCCGTCGCGCCATTGGCGATGATGTTGTTGCCGCCGTAGATCTTCGAGCGATAGACCGCCTGTCCGCCGAACTCCAGACGATCCGCCTCGAGGCCGAAGAAGTCGCCGAACTCGTATTTGCTCAGCAAGCTGAAGGATTCATGCGCGATATTGGCGAGCGGCAGGCCGACATTGGTGACGATCTGCGATTGCGTGACCTTCGACTCCATGATGACGATGCCGCCGGTCACGCTCCATTTGTCGGTGATATTGCCGGCCACCTCGAGATCCGCGCCCTGGACGTAATAGGCGGCGTTGCCCGTCGTCACCGAGCCGTTCACCTCGCGCGCGCCATTCACATCGGTGCGGAACAGCGCCGCGGTCGCGAGGAGATGGCGATCGAACAGCTCCCACTTCAAGCCGATTTCCTTGGCGTAATTGCGCTGCGGCGGGAAGATCTGCACGGCCGTGGTGAGACCGCCGTAATTGGCCGCGCCGCCGTCGAGCTCCGCGCCGACAGGATTGGCGGAGGTCGCATAAGCGGCGTAGAGGCTGACTTCCGGCAGCGGCTTCAGCACCAGGCCGAAATTGTAATTGACGAGGCTGGTGTGATTGGCCGCGAAGGTCGTATAGGCCTCGTTGCGGTTGGTGATCGTGTAATCGTCGAAGCGCACGCCGGCGTTGGCGATGACGATGTCATCGAAATTGGCCGTCTCGATCAGATAGCCCGCCTTGGTGTCCACGGCGACGCGCGTCACATTCTGATTGCGCGTCGGCGTGTTGAGGAAAGGCAGAGAATTGCACGGCAGATAGAGATTGCAGACCAGCGCTGAGCCGGTCGAGCCTCCGTTCAGCTCCGACGAGAGATTGGTGTAATTGGTTCTCGTCACGCCTTCGCGGCTGTATTCCGCGCCGAGCACCACCTCGTGCTTCACCGGGCCGGTGGCGAATTTGTAATTGATGTCCGTCTGGTTCGCGAGGACATTGGTCACTTGATAGCGGCTCTGCGCGCCAATGTTCACTGTTCCAGCAGCCCAGCTGGCGCTCTGCGTCAGCGTGCCGATGTAATCGATGACGGATCGCTCCTGCCGCAGCCGGCTAGTGATCTTCAGATCGTCATTGACGCGATACTCGCCGGTGAAAGTGCCGAAATCCTGGCGATATTTTTGGTAGTCGCGATTGAGCAGCCCATACCAGGTGCTGCGCGAGGTGACGCCTTCCGCGTAAGGCCGATTGGTGGTGCGATTATAGGGAATGCCGAAGTCCGGCAGGCCGTTCTGATAGGAATGGGTGTAATTCGCCGTGAGCGTGAAGTTGTCGATCGGCTTGAAGACGACGGAGCCCGAGACGCCATTGCGGTCGTCGGTGACGTAATTGCGCCCGGCGACATTGGCGTCCTGGAACAGGCCGTTGAGGCGCACGGCGAGAATGGGGCTGATCGCCTTGTTCACGTCGATCTGCACGCGCTTGGAATTATCCGACGGGCCGCCGGTGAACTTCATATCGTAGAAGTCCTGCTCCTTGGCCGTCTTGGTGACGATGTTGAGCGCGCCGCCAGCGGTGCCGCGGCCGGCGAAGCTGGAGCCCGGACCGCGCAATATCTCGACCTGCTCGGTATAGAAATTCTCGCGCAGGCTGACGCCCGGATCACGCACGCCATCGACGAAAATATCGTTGCGGGCGTCGAAGCCGCGAATGAAGAAGCGATCGCCGAAGGCGTTGCCGCCCTCGCCCGAGCCCAGCGTGACGCCGGCCGTGCTGCGCGCGATCTCCTTCAGCGTGGTCGCATTCTTGTCCTCGAGCACTTCCTTGGTGAGGACGGTGACGGTGCGCGGCGTGTTGAGCAGCGGCTGCGTGAATTTGTTGGAGGACAGGCGATCGGCTTTATAGGGGGCCTTGGGATCGGCGTAAGGATTGGCGTCGGCGGGCGCGGCGCCGCCCCCTGCCCCGGCCTGCGCGCTCTGGGCTCCTTGCGCGCCCTGCTGCGGGGCGGCGGGCTGCTGCGACGGCGCATGCGCGGCGCGGCGCGGCTTGGCGGCGTGATGCGCGGCGGGCGCCGCATGGACGACCGGCTTGGGCTTCTCCTTCGGAGCATCGACACGGACCGCCGGCAGAGGCTGCGTGGCCTCCTGCGCTGCCGCGACTCCGACGCCGGCCGCAAGCAGCGCCGCCGCCCCCAATACTTTCACGGACGGGCCGTCGATGCGCGCGACCGATGCGGATGAGCCGCGCCGAAGGCTGCGCAGTGAAAACGGCGCTTTGATGTTGTTCATTCTGTCCTGCCCCCGTGGAATCATATCCGGCAAAGCCGGTAAGGTCTTCCACTATGAGTATTTTTAGCTAGGAGCAGGGTCAATCGAAGGATGCGTAGCTTGGAAATCTTGCAAGAACGCTATTCTTGGAATGCTCGAGACAAAATCCTCTGTCGCCTTTCGAACATTGTTCGAAAGGCGCTGATTGGAATATTTCCATTTTGGAATTGGATGGGTTTATCTCGCTCGTCTCATGCCGCTCTCGCGCGCAGCGAGCCTATTGTCGCGCTCTTCGAGTGTTTTCGAGCGACGTGGGAACCGGTTCGCGTGAAGAAAACACGGTGGAACAAAGGCTCTGGACGGCGCGCCACGGCGCCGCCCGTCCAACTCGGGAAGCGCTTATTTTCCTTCGATCGTCTTGCGCGCCTCGTCGCGCAGCAGACGGCGGGAATCGTCGCGGATATAGGACATGTGTCCGCCGGGGACCGTCACGAGCCGCACGCGGGTCGGGTCGCCGAAGGCGGGCAGCTGATCAATGAGCAGCTTGCTCGCATAATAGGGCGTCACCAGATCGGCGAGCCCATGGGCGACGAGCACCTTCAAGCGCGCATCGAGCGCGAGCTCGTCGCGCAGCGTCGAGACCGCCTCCGCATTGGCGCGGCCGCCGCGGCCGAAGTCCCAATCGCGCGCGACCTTGTGATTGAGAATCTCATAGCGCGCGTCGCCGATCGGCCATTGCAGCTTCTCGATCGTCACCCGCGTCATGGCGGCGCCGAGCGGCGCGGCGAGCGCGTCGAGCACCGGATCGGACCAATCGCTCTCGCGCGAGAAGGGCCGCGGATCGAAGCCCGTCACCGCGCCGTCATAGGCGCTGGAGACGAGATGCGAGGCGCGCAGACGATCGCGCAGAAAGGTCTTCAGCGCAACGCGGCCGCCCTCCTCCGTCACGATCCGCGATTCGAGCCCGGTGAAGCGCGTGACATTGGCGTCGAGCCGCTCCAGCGCCTCCTTGTCGCGCGGGCCTTTGAGCAGATCGACGAGAAATTCGCCGGAGGCGTAAGCCTCGACATCGGCGAGCTCGGCGCGCTGCTTGGCGTCGCGCGCCACCGCCGCATAGGATGGCAGGCGGCCCGCCAGCGACAAGAGATTGCGCGGGCTGTCCAGCCAGGCGAAATCCAGCGCCGGCGAGATCAGCACCAGCCCTTCGACGCCGATGCTCTCGCGCTCGCGCAGCGCATGGGCGAGCTCGACAGCGCGAAAGCCGCCATAGCTCTCGCCGACCAGAAACTTCGGCGAGGCGATGCGCCGATGCGTCGCCAACCATTTGCGCACCACGACCGCGAGCGCCTCGGCGTCGCCCTGCGCCGAGAGGAAATGCTTTCGCGTCTCCTCATTATCGGTGAGGAATTTGCTGTAGCCCGTGCCCGGCGGATCGATGAAGACGAGATCGACGAAGGGTAGCCAGCTCTCGGCATTGTCCACGACGACGGGCGGCGCGGAGGGCGACAGCGGCCCCGCGCCCAGCGACAGGCGCCAGGGCGAGATGCCGCCGAGGCCGAGCCAGGCGGAAGCCGCGCCCGGCCCGCCATTGAAGACGAAGGCGATGGGCCGGGCCAGCGCATCGACGTCGGAGCGCTCATAGGAGACGAAAGCCACATCGACGCGCGGCGCGCCGCTCTGGGCGTCGCGCAGCCGCACCGCGCCGGCGCGGGAGAGGAAGGCCAGCTTCTCGCCGCGAATCGACATGGAATGCGTGGTCGTGACCTCGGTCGGAAGACCTTGCGATGGGTCCGCCGCCTCCTCGCTCTCCTTTTTCTGCGCTGCGGGCGGCGCGGCGAGGCTCGAGGAGCCGGCGAGACAAAGAGCCAGCGCGAGCGCAATCCAGGCTTTGGAAATCATGTCACGACCTTTCATTCCACGATGTGAGAACAGATAGCGCCGCGCTCGAGCGCGGCGAAGGGCGATGGAACCATCTCCATCGGCAAGAATTGTCATCCGATCCTGCGGCGCTCGCAAATAGACGCGCCCGAGCAGAGGAGAAGAAAGATGGAATGGAACCAGATCCAAGGCAATTGGAAGCAGGCTACGGGCAAGATCAAAGAGAAATGGGGCGACTTGACCGATGACGATCTGACCAGAATCCAGGGCAAGCGCGACCAATTCGAAGGCGAATTGCAGAAACGCTATGGGAAAAGCAAGGAAGCCGTTCAAAAAGACGTGGATGAATGGCTGAAGACGCTCCACTGAGCGACGCCTCTCCACTGCGCTCCCAGGGGAGAGACAAAGCGGCGGCCGGTTCTCCCGGCCGCCGCGGCTCTGGTCAGCGCGGCAGAACCGCCCAATAGTCGAGGTCGAGCAGCACGTCTGGATGCGGCTTGCCCTCGGCCGTCGTCAGCGGGAAATCCGCCGGCGGGTGGTCCTTGGCGGCGACGAGCCGCAGGCGCAGCGCGCCAATGTCCGAGCGGCCGGGAATCTCGGCCTTGTCGAGCACTTCCGACCAGGCGAAGACGGTGCCGCCGGCGAACAGCGGATTGACATGGCGCCCGCCATTCACCGCGGCGATGTGGAAGGCGTTCTCGAGACCGTTGAAAGAGAGCGCGCGGGCGAGCGAGATCACATGCCCGCCATAGATGATGCGCTTTCCGAAACGCCCCTGCGCCTCGTAATATTGGTTGAAATGGACCTTGGAATTGTTCTGGTAGAGGCGCGTCGCGATCTGATGCTCGGCCTCCTCCACGGTCATTCCGTCGATATGGTCGATCTTCTCGCCCACTTCATAATCGCCCCAGAAATAGGGCGAGCCGGCCAAATCCTTGTCATAGGCGGCGACGTTTATCGCCGGCACGGCTTTGCCGAGATCGGCGGGGGCGACGGATTTCGGCAGCGTCGGCACGACTTCCGGCCCCACGGGGGCGTCCTTGTCGCGCTTCTTCACCATCACCCAGCGGGCGTAGTCGAGCACCGTCTCGCCGCGCTGATTCTTGCCGGTGGAGCGCACATAGACGACGCCGGTCTCCTTATTGGAGTTCTCCTTGAGGCCGATGACCTCGGAGCTTGCCGTCAGCGTGTCGCCCGGATAGACGGGCGCGAGAAATTTGAAATCGGCATAGCCGAGATTGGCGATGGCGTTGAGCGAGACGTCTGGCACGGTCTTGCCGAGCACGAAATGGAAGACGAGAATATCGTCGATCGGCGCTTCTCTATAGCCGATCGCCTGGGCGAAGGCCGCCGAGGATTGGACGGCGAAGCGCGGCAGATAGAGCGCCGTGTAGAGCGCGACGTCGCCCACCGTCACCGTGCGCGGCGCGGCGTGGCGGATCACCTGACCCAGCGAGAAATCCTCGAAAAAATTTCCGACCTTCGACTTGCTCATGCCTCAACCATTTTTTGTCGCGCCGGTTTTCTCCAGCGCTGCGAGGAGCCGTGCGGGATCGCCCGCGATGAAGAGCTTTTTCAGCCGCGCCGTGTGACCGGAGACGATCGACACGGCTCTGCGCGGCGCGCCGATCGTCTCGGCGACCAATTCGACCAGCGCGTCATTGGCGCGCCCATCCTCCGGCGCCGCCCGCACCCTGGCCTTGAGCACCGCCCGGCCGTCGGCGAGACGCTCGACGCCTTCCACAGCGTCGCGGCCGCCCTTGGGCGTCAGCCGAACCCAGAGAGCGACGCCGTCACCCTCTGCGCTCCAGGCCGCAGCCTCCGCCATGTCAGCCCATGCCGCCGAGCTGGCCGGCGACGAGATTGCGCAGGAATTGCAGCGCGAGCAGCAGGATGATGGGCGAGATGTCCATTCCGCCCAGGCTCGGCAGCACGCTGCGAATCGGCCGCAGCACCGGCTCGGTCAGCGCGTTCAGCGCGTTCCACAGCGAGTAGACGACGCGCGATCTGGTGTTCACCACATCAAAGGCGATGAGCCAGGACATGACCGCCATTGCGATGACGACCCACCAATAGAGATCGATGATCGTGAAGATAAGATTGGCCACGGCATATTGCATCGTTGCGCTTCCAACGGTCGAATTCGTGAGAATTCTCTATCCTTCCTGCTCCGCCGCCGCAATCCCCGAGCGCCTCCGGCGCGGCCGTGACGCGCTCGGCCTCGAGGCCCCGAGCCTGCCCCGCGCGGAAAGCTCCGGCTCGGCCATCGGACGAAGACCATTTCGGAATGGGGAACGATTTCGACTCGGAGCGGATTGACAGCCGGATAGGCGCCGAAGTATCCAGCGCCTCGGAACGGGGCTGTAGCTCAGATGGGAGAGCGCTGCAATCGCACTGCAGAGGTCCGGGGTTCGATTCCCCGCAGCTCCACCAAGGAAATCAGCGAGTTAGAAGCTGATTTTGAAAACCCGTGAAGGTGGTAGCTACCAAGTAGCTACCATACGGCTCGAATCACCGTCCCTATTTGGCCAATTTGACCGCCTCGCCGAATCGCGCCGCCAAGAGCGACAGACGCAAAAACGCCGCGGCCGTTCATCCGGGCTCGCGGCGTTTCAGGCAACGGGCCGAATGTTCGGCCGGTCGATCTTGATCACAAATTAGGCGAGGCGAATCAGTGGCGCAAGTTTTGGCGTGAATGCCCGGATTCGGGAATAGTCCCGTAAGTGGGCGAGGAACCGCCGGGCGCCAGCGGCTGCGCTTGGTCGGCGCGAATCCAAGGGGCGATCCAAACGGCGAGGCCGGCGAAGAGGCGCGCGCCCCGGAGCGCCAGCCGGGCGAGCATCGTGCGCAGGACGGTCGGCTCGGCCATAGCGAGCGCGCCATCGGCGAGACCGGCGAGCGCCAAGAGCGCGCGGGCGGCGACGAGACGAAGGAACCTCACGACGGTTTCCTTTCACGTATCGCATAGAACTTCTCACTGAGTTCCTTCGTCATTGCCCCGACTCGATAGACTGAAAACAAAATGATGTCGGCCTCACGTTCAGTTACAGCTCTCATTTTTTGATCGCCGATCTCGACGCGTGTAAGTGGTCTGCCTAGACATTCTTCGATAAACGAATTCGCGAGGTCGGACATATCTCGCAAATCGGAGATATCCGACTCCAAATCGCTGTATTCGAAGGCGCAGTCCGCTGCCGCTTCCTGCTGAACGGCCTCGGCGGTCGCCTCAGCGGGGCCGACCTTTTCCGGGCTGGAAAAGCTGCGCTCTCCGCCATCGATCCGGCGGATCAGCGCGTCGAGCCCGCTGGCCACGTCGTTGGCCTGCTGATTGAGCCCATCGTGGGCGCGCGCAAGAGCCTCGCCGTCGAGATCGACGAGCATCGTCTCGAGCACCGCCGCCCGAGCGCGTAGCTTCGCCAGTTCGTCGCCGATGTCTCCGAGGGTCGAGGCCGCCGGCGCGGCGGCGACAGGCGCCGGCGCGGCCACGACGATATCCCAGCCCGAGGCCGCCTCGCGCAGATCCGTGAGATCGCGCTTGAGAGCGGATTGAATTCCGAACATGGCGCCTTCGGCAATCACCTCGGTTGCGCCGGTCTCGGCTACGGCGAAAATCGCATCGGCGAGGCCTTCCAAGCGGTAGAGCGTCGCCACCAGCGCATCTTGGTCGGCGAATAGGGACTTCGTATCAATCGGCATGTGATCTTCTCCTGCAGGCAAGCCGGGAGCGCTCGCCGGGACGGGAATGTCCGGCGTGGTTGGCGCATCTGTCCTTGCTCTGCTTGCTTATTTTGTGTAAGACCTATTTATGGCGAAGTCAATAGAGGTCTTACCTAAAAAGCGCGGCCGTCCGGCAACGGGGAAAGACCCGATGCTGAACTTCCGCGCGCCGCCCGCCCTGGTGGAGCGCGTCGATAAATGGGCGGCGAAACAGGACGACGCGCCATCGCGCTCGGAGGCAATTCGGCGGCTTCTTGAGAAGGCGCTCGGCCAATGCGGGATCAATTGAGCTGATACCCTTCTCGTCGTCGTCGAGCTCAATCCCGTCGCGCTCGGCCTGGTCGCGGACTTCATCGTCGGTCATCGCCTACCGCCTCGCGACCGAAGGTCGGAGACCGAAGCCGCGTAGCGTCGCCAGCCCCGCCGTCGATCGCAGACCGGCCGCAACGGTTTCTCCGATGACGACCTCCACACGTCTATTTCCGCGCGAATCTGTCGTTTCCCTGGTCTGTGTGCCGGCGGGCGCGTTGTGGACATGAACCTCAGTTTTCGGCGCCGGCTGTGCTGAAGAATTGGCGTTGCCGGCGCCTGACGCGAGAGACCGCGCATAGGCGAGGCTCTGCGCATTCGGCGTGACGCTGGCTCCGCGCGGCAGATTGAGATTGACCGGAATCCCGCCGCTCTTCAGCGGGACAAAGGCCTCGGGGCCGGAGCCCTCGCCATACATGGCGAGCTGCGGAGAGGAAGCAATTCCGCCATCCGCATACCGCCGCAGCGGCAGCGGGCCATGCGAGGTCATCACGCCACCATCGGCGAAGGCGAATAGTGAGCCGATCCCTGAAATGAGAGTGCTAAGGAAGCCGCCGCTTTGCTGAAACGGCCCCATCGCGCCGGCCGGCTGGCCAGCGAAATTGGAGCCGCCGCCGAAGAGACTTCCGAGGAGACCGCCGCCGGTGCCGCCACCGATGAGGCCGCCGACGCCGCCATTGATATTGACGTTCGCGGCTTGCACGTTCATCGCGCCGACTGACTTCGGCCCGAGGCCGAGCACATCGCCGAGCCCGCCGAATAGGCCGCCGACCGCGCCATCCTTGCCATTGAGGCCGAACAGCTTCGCGTAGGGGCCGCCGCCCGTAAGCGACGCGTCGAGGAGCTGGCCCTGCATGGATTGCAGGGCCTTTTGCAGAGCGTCGCCTGGCTTGCCGCCGTTGAGAATGTCTTTCAGCGCGCCGGAGATCGTGCTGCTCGCCGACGAATAGGCCTCGTTGAACTTCTTGGCCTCTTCGTTGAGGCGCTCTTGCGCCTTCTTTGCCTCGTCGAGCTTGGTGACGAGGGCGGAGACGCCATCTTTTTGCGCCTGCGTCGCGCCGACTCCAAGCTCGACGAGGCGTCGCTCGGTTTCGATCTGAAGCGCGATCCGATCATGTTCGGCACCTTGCGATACGAGGAGCGATATTTGATTCTGAAGCTGGCGTGTGATGCTCGTATATTTCTCTTCGGCGCGATCCGCGGCGGAAAGTGCGCTGCGTCCGCTCGACGCCTTTCCGCCGCTCGCGTCCGACTCCTCCCGCGCTGCATATCGAGCGCGCGTATCGCTGGCCGTGATCTGCGTCAACTTCGGGCCGCGTGCGAAGAAATCGCCCTTCATGCGATCGAAATCGTTCTGCGTGCTCATGTCGATCAGCCGGCCGAACGGCCGCGGCGGCTGTTGCTCGAACAGCTTGCCGACTACGTGCGGCGCATTCGCGAGCGTGTCGATAGGATGCATCAAGCCCTGCATCACCTGCCGCAGTTCTTCGCTACGCGAGATCGCATCCCCGATCGAACCGACGACACCCCACCAACCGAGTTTTAGGTTATCGATCGGGCTTCCGAGATCCTGAAATGCTACTAAAAGCTTCGTCCGCGCGACCTCGGCAGCCTCGTCGATTTGACGCTGAACGTCTTCCGCCTTCCGCGCGAGTTCGTCGTTTATGCCACCGGCCCGGGTGGCCTCGTCGCCGAGTGCGCGCATGCTCAGCGCTCCGCTACGGATGTTGTCGAACAGCCGCGCGCCAGCGTCTTCTCCAAAGAGCTTACGGGATAGGTCGAGACCTTCCTCTCGAGGCAGAGCGCGGATTTTCTCGCCGATGGTGTCGACGAATTCGCCCGCATTACGCGCGCGATCGGCGACTTTAAGGAAGCCCTCGTCGATATTCTCGAGCGCGCTCTTCACGCCCCCATCATTGCGACGATAGGCGTCGAATTCGCGGCCGGCGTTGTTGAGGGCGCCGCGCGTTTGGTCCTGGGTGAGGCCAGAGCGCGCGCCGACGATTTGCGCGCCGGCGATCTGATTGACGCCAAGGCCGGACTGACGGGAGACTTCCTGAAGATCGCGGAGCGCTTCCTGCGCTCGATTGCCTATCAGCGCGAGTGCGCCCTCGGCCGCGGCGCCCGCGGTGATCGCGATGGCGGGAAGCCCGCCGAGCGTCGCGCCGAGCAATCGAATCGGCATGACTACGCGATCGATTTCGTTTCCACTGAAACTCGAATTGTTCCACGCGAATGACTGCACGCGATCAACCGCGGAATTGAACCGATTCGCGCCTTCCGTCGCATGATGGAACGGGTCGATTCGGGAATTGTCGTTCGCAGAGCGAGAGAGTTCGGACTGTTGGCGATGAATGCCGGCGAGCGCAAGCTCATAGGCGCGCGTCCCGCCGAGCCCCGCGTTGTAAGCTCGGTTCAACGATTCTTGATCCGTGCGCAGCCGCTCGACGGCTCGATATTCTTGGTCGTATCGCTTCGCTAGCCGGTCGACCGCAGCCTCGCTACGCTCGCGAATCTTTGTTTGCTTGTCGGATGCAACCGTAAGGCCCTCCGTCTGATGCTGCGCTTTCCCTTCGGCCGCGATGAGTTTTTCGAGCGACTCAATCGCCTTATCGGCGTCTGAGGTAACTTGAATATCGATGCGGCTTTTTACGGCTTCGGCCATGTCTTACGCTCCTCGCATCGCGCGATCGATCGGCGCCGCGCCGTTTGCGCGATTCATGATCCGACGATAGATTTGCTCGGCCTCCGCCTCGATTTCCAGCTCGCGCGACAGCTCGTCGAGCAACATCTCGTCGGCGAAGTCCTCGGCCTCGTCGGCTTCCATGCCCGAGGCGCGGCAGCGCCGGATTAGTTCATCACGATTCGTCATTGCCCGTTCCTTTCTCGATGAGCGCGACGCGCATGGCGAGGCGATCGAAGCGCGCGCGCCATGCCTCGTCGTGGCGGCGCAGCGCGCGGCCCATCGCCTCTATGAGATCATTTTCGCGCCGGTCTACTTCGGCGCGTGAGATCGGCGGGGGCGTCGGCGCCGGGGCGGGCGCTTTCGCCGCAGCGCGCGCCGGCGAGGGCCAGGGGGTGCTCGTCGCCTCACGGACGAGCGCCTGATAGTGATCTGCGGCGCCATCGCACGGGCGGGGCTCGGCGAGCGTGGCATTTGCGCGCTCGATCGTCTCGAGGGCCAGTGCCTTCGCCGCTGCGGCGCGGTCGCGGGCGCCGCTCATGGCCACGTTCCCGCGACGGCGGCGATTCGGCCGCCGCGCATCGCGAAAGCAACATCGACGATGAGCCGCAGCGCGACGGAGTTCGTTTGCCAGAGACTGCGGGCCGGATCACTTATCGTTCCAGCCGCGTCGACTATTTCGAGAGGATCGTCGCTCATATGCAAGAGAGCTTCCGTCGTCGGATAGATGTCGACGCTTCCGAACGAAACCGCGAGCGCGGCGGGGTCGAGGCCGAGCAAGGTTCCCGCGGGTAGCGCTGTGGAAGCTAAAACTTCGAACGGTTGCAATGGAAATCTGACGCGAATCGCCATCGCCTGCGATGGTGCCGCGACGATTACGACTGTCGAGCCGCCGGCGTCGGCCACGGCTGCGGCGACTTTCTCGACGTCGCCGTCCGGGTAGCCAGAGGTCGACAGCGGTGTGAGGCCGTAGCGTAGACCAGCGTGCGCGGAGGCGGACCCTGCCGTGTCGCTGAAGAGCGCGGCGTCGAGCGCCGCCGCCGCTTTCTCTTTGAGAATCGTCTCGAAAATAGCTTGGCCGCCGGAGCGCTTCGCCAGCTCGGCCGAAAATGCCACGATCGACGCGAATTTTTTCTGGGGGCCGAGGGTGTCATGGGAGAGCGTGCCGCCGCCGACGGGGATAGGCTCGCCCTCCGCCACCCATTCGGCCGCCACCGGCGTCGAAGACGAGCGAGGAAACGAAATCGACGATCTCGATTCGAGCGGAATGCTCGTCGCCTGCGCGATCAACCGAGCGCCGGCGCTGGGAAGGTTCGAGAAATAATCGGCGACGCCGGCTTGCGCCAGCGCGGCGTGGTTCGCCGTGGCGCCGATGGTCTGGTCCGCCCTGGTGACGATGGGGTTCGCCAAGCGCTGCACGATCGGATCGGCCGCCTCGATTCGCTCGGCCTCGTCTCGCCGTCCTGCAGCTCTCAGAAATTTCGCCCACGCCGCGCGGGCCAATGGGTTCGGTTTCTCGGCGCCCGGCGCCCGTAGTGCCTGAAAAAGTTCTCTCGCCATCAATGCCTCCTGATGCGTGATCAGATTCGCATATCTGAACAAGCCGTGGCGTTGCGCGTCACGCGCGGGAATGCAGGGCGATCAATCGTTCGAGCAGCCGGCCGAGCGCGTCATCTACTGCATTCGGATCCTCGGCGAGAGCGGGCGGCAGATCGCCGAGATCGGCGAGCAGCTGTTCTAGCGCCACCTCGTCCGCCTCGATTTGGAATACGCGCCTGCCTGCAGCGCGCCGAGCGCGCGTGCGTCGCATCCGTGCCGCCGAGCCAATGCAAGGCCGAGGTGATTTCATTGCCCGCCCCTTTGATTTCTGTATTTTCTCGGCCGTTTCGGCGATCCGTTGGATTTCTGCCCCAGCCGAAAAAACCTCTGCGTGGCACCCATGCCGGTTGAATCCTCCCGCCGCCGAGGAATCCTCGATGTCCCCTTCGGGTTGAATGCGGATGCTTTTTTCTTTCATTTCGCACGGTCGAAAAATCGACCCCCATGCCGGTCGCGGCGCCCCTGCGCCCAGGTTCTCGACCTCCCCCCCTGTCCGAGCGCATCAGGGGGGGCGCGTCTCGTTTCGGAGCGCGAAGGGGCGAGTAACCGGCATGGGTGGTCTGCGCGCAACTCCGCGAATTAGCGAGTGGGTATCGAGCGCGCCGTCCGGTCCGGTCGAGGCGATGCGCCACCCATGGATTGAACCTGTGGAGGGCTTTTCCATCCAGGTTGTCTCGGCCTTGTCTCGTCTGCCCTTCCCTTAGGAAGGGAAAGGGCGAGACAGCGAGACAAGAAAGGCTTTTGTCTCGGGTCTTGTCTCGGGTGAGACAGCGTTTTTTCAATGCCTTACATGCGATCTTGTCTCGGCCCATGTCTCGCGAGACAAGGCGAGACAAAAAGGGGGTTTTGTCTCGGGGGGCGAGACAAGATTTTCGGGCGTCATTCGAGGGCTTTTCGCCCCTTCGCGGTCGCGCGCCATTTGTCCAAAGTTTGCTCGGCGAGGCTTGCCTTCGCCAAGCGCTGGAGCTTTCGAGAGACGCTGGAGCGATGAATCTTGGTCGCATCTGCATACTCGCGGATGGTGAGGCCAGGCCGTTCGATCATGGCGCGTAGGAGCGTCCGATCGGTGTCGGCCTCGGCCTGTTGCCGATCGTCGGCGGATTGCTCGGAAGCGGGCCGCAGCGTCGGCAAAAGCACGTCGCGTCCTTTGGCGTCGCGGAG
Source organism: Methylosinus sp. R-45379 (assembly GCF_001644125.1). Lineage (NCBI taxonomy): Bacteria > Pseudomonadati > Pseudomonadota > Alphaproteobacteria > Hyphomicrobiales > Methylocystaceae > Methylosinus > Methylosinus sp. R-45379. The sequence continues at coordinate 20,731 of NZ_LUUM01000090.1, read as the reverse complement.
GTCGGGACAGCCAGAGATTTCGAAGCGGAAATGAACCGGCTCGAATTCGAGGCCGCGGAGCTTGCCTTGCCAGTGGAGAGAGACGAGGCCGGTCTCGGGCTTTTTCCACAGCGTCAGATTGCCGTCGATCTCGTTCAGGATCGCGCCCGAGCCGTAGGGAACGAGGGCTTCCTCGCCTGCATTCTTCACCGGATGCGCGGCGACGAGAACGGTCGGAATCCCGGCGATTTGCGTGATAGGCCGCAGCCGGCGCATGAACTGTCCGCCCTGCACAGCATCGTTGATATTGTCGCCGTCGAAGAAAGCAGCAAGCGTGTCGACGATGACGAGCGCGAACGGCTTTTGCTTTGCGAGGCGGACCAGTTCGGCGTGAACGGCCTCGGGCTTCGCGCGCACTTCGAGAATCATGATCTCGTCGCCGAGGGCTTCGATGTCGATATTGAGAAGCCATGCGGCGATTGTCAGCCGCATTCGAATATCATCGGGATTTTCGCAGGCGAGATAGGCGACGCGGCCTTGCGCGACCTCTCGGCCGAGAATGTCGGCGCGTCCAGTGGCGACGGCGAGCGCCGCCACGACGTTGAAGGCGGTTTTGCCTGCGCCTGTCTTTGCTGTGAGCGCGTAGAGCGACGCGCTGCGCAACATCGGTTCGATGACATATTTGAGCGGAACGTATTCTCGCACGAAGACGCCCGCCGTCCGAAACGATATCGGCGGGCCGGTTTCTTCGCCGCGGGGACTGCGCCGTCCATCGGCGCGCGCCGCAGGCTTGGACAGGCGAAAGCCTTGCGGGATCGGCGCCGCATTGTCTTCTTGTGCGAATGATCGGCTCATTCGCCCCCCGCAGCAATATCGATGCGCAGCACGCCCCATTCTCGAAGAGCGGTAAGCGATTCATCGAATGTCCAAGCGACGACATGCGGCGCGCCGTGCGAGATACACCACGCGCGGAACTCTTCCTGGTCGTCCGACAGCGTCTCGCCGAGCCGCTTCAACTCGAGGCAATGCAGCACGCCGCGCGGCGATACGAGAACGAAGTCCGGCCATCCGCGCTTGACGCCCATTTGCTTCAATTTCGAGGCCGTGCGCACGTCACGCAGCTCGCCGCTCGGAATATGTGTCCATTGCCATTCGGGACGGGCGTAGTCGCGCAAGAGCTTCGCGACCGACATATGCAACGCGATCTCTTTCGGGCGCTCCACTGGGGCTTTGCGGAGCCGCGGCTTGCGGCCCTCGGCGAGCATGAGGAGAGGCGGAATCGTCATCGCGGCGCCCCCTCAAGATAGCGCGCAAGCGACGCGAGATCGTCACCGCGGCGGCCGGAGGCCTCGTCGAGCCAATGACCGGAATATCTGTTGAGGCGAAGTCGCGGCCATCGTCGCGCCAGCACGGCGCGAGACGGGATTTTCGATTGCGGTTCGAGCGTGGGGGCGATATTTTCGGAACCGTTCGCCGCCAAGCTGAACGATTTCCGAGCCCCGTCCGCGCGCCCCGCGGCGGGGTTCGATGTTTTTGAGGCCATGATTCAAGCGGCCTCCAGCTCGGATGTCGTGCGGATCGGCTTCGAAAGGCGGGACTGCGCCCATTCCATCGCATCGCCCCAGCGGTAGAGGGGCTTCTTTCCGAACAGGCGATAGATCGGCCCGCCGCCGCGGGTCGCGTAAGTGGACAACGTGTGCGGAGAGACGGGATAGCCGGCCGCAGTGAGCGCGGCGGCGACGTCCTTGCGGGAAAGGAGATCGTCGGGGTTGTGGACTGGCATTAGTCACCATTTGCTGCGCTCGGAGCGCGTTTGAGGTGACAGCACCAATATGCACAAAAAAATCAGAGAAAAATGCCGCGGAGATTTCTTCCTATTTTTTTCTCGGTCGACCGCGCTTTTTTTTCGGTGCTGGCGCCACCCCCTCCTTTCTTGGCCGCCCCCGCGTCGCGGCCGAGCGTCCCAAATTCGCAAGATCGCTCGGGCGAAGCTGCGCCTCGAGAGCATCGATGTAATAGCTCTTGGCGGTCTCATAGAGCGTCCGCGCCGACTCAATGTCGCCTTGGTCGACGAGTTCCAGTCCGCGCTTCGCAGAGCGATAAGCGGATCGAAGATGCAGCCGCCCAGACTCTAAATCATCACGCACGCGCCTCTCGTCCGCGTTGCCCTCTCCCCACCAAGAAGGCGCAGCAATCGACGCGCCGCCCGCCGTCTTTTTCATGAAATCCTCGAGCAAATGGCGAAGGCCGTCTGCGCTAATCATCAGCCGCCCTTTCCGATCGCGACCGCATTCCTGCGCTTGATGGTCGAACGAAAGGATGCCTTGGCCTCCATCAGCTCGACAATCCGATCGGCGGCGAGATCGGCCGCGGCGAGTAGGACCGCGTCGGCAGAGTGGATGTAGCGGCTTGTGATCGATCTGCCCTTGTGCCCGATCAGCGCCCCGATCGTCAGTTCCGAGAGGCCGAGATCGGCGGCGACCGAGGCGAAGCTATGCCGCAGCACATGGGGGGTTACGTCCGAGGGCAGGTCCGCCGCCTCGGCGAGACGCAACCAAATTTTGTGAAATCCGCCCATCGGCTTTTCGCTGTCTTTGGGCGACGGAAAAACAAGAGTCCCGGATCGCGGGAGCGCCTTAAGGACGGCGCACGCGGCGCGAGAGAGAGGCCGCGACGACGCCCCGGTCTTCGTATCGCTCAGTCGCGCGGTCCGAGCGGCGAGATCCACCTCGGCCCATTTGAGCGCGAGCATTTCCCCGCGGCGCCAGCCCGTGAGCGCGAGAAAACGCACGCCCTCGCGGGCGACAGGCACAATCTGGTTTGAGGTCGCATGGAGCGCTGCGCCGAGCGCGGCGTATTCCGCGTCTGAGGCCCGCCGCTCCCGCTGCTCATAGCCGTGTTTTTCTACTCCGTGGGTAGGATTGTCCGGCCGCAGCCCGAGCCGAACGGCGTAAGAGAAGATGACGCCCACAAGGGCCAGTGTCCTGGTCGCAGTGCCACGGCCCCCGGTCACACGCGCGAGCCCGTGCTTCCCCGTCTTCACGGTCGCAGCCGTCTCGCCGCTGGCCACGGCGTTATAGAACCGCTCCACGTCCAGCCGCGTCACGGCCTTGACCTTCAGACTCCCGAGCTGAGGCTTGATGTGCCGCTCGACTCGGCCTTTGTCGGTCGCCAGGGTCGAGGCCTTCTTCGCCTTGCCGCGCCGCAAGATTTTTCCGGACGTCGCGTCGGCGAGATAGAGGTCTGCCAGCTCGGCGACGGTTGCAGCCTTGCGGCCCTCTTGCCTATCTGCAGCCGGATCGCCTCCCGAGACGATTTCCCCGAGCAACCGCCTCGCCTCGGCTCGGGCGAGGTCGGGCGTCCATGGGGCGCCGTGCCGGCCGATCGTGTGCCAACGCTGGCGGCCGTCGAGTGTCCGATATTTTAGAACGTAGGAGGCCCGATCCTTCTGGCGCCGAGCGCCGAAGCCCGGCACGGCTCCCCTGCCCTCGTCCCATATCGTCGACCCGGCCGGCAGGATGGCAATGTCTTTGAGCGTAATCATGAGCGCCTCGCGCTGTAGCTACCACGAGATCGCAAGCGCCCGCAAACCGAAACCGTGACGTGCAATTCAAAACATGCTGTTTTTCAGTGACTTTCCAACTTCCATCAAATCCCGCCAAACCGCGCCAAAGCCAAAAAACTGCAATCGCACTGCAGAGGTCCGGGGTTCGATTCCCCGCAGCTCCACCAGGCCGAATTCGGCCGCCCGCTCGCCTCTACCCACGACCTCGATCGTCACGCCCGAGAGGTCGGGACGCGCTCGTCGAAACGGCGACGTGGGAAAGCCGCCCTGAACAGCATTATCACGAGATTGAGCAGGACGAGCCCGACGAGCAGCGTCAGCGCCCAATCGCCTATGCTCGCGGTGGCGGGCGTCTGCAGCACCGAGTTGAGCGCGGTTTCACCCTTCGCCCATACGCAGCTCACCGCCTCGCAGAATGTCATCGACGCCAGCGGCTGTTCGCAGGACTCCATGATACGGCTCCCGATTTTGCGTATATCGCTATGCAATTAGCGGCGCTGCGGACGACTTCAATCCCACACTTGGTTGCGCTGCGGCGTGGACGTCTGGGCGGAGCCGCGCCCGCGAAGTGATTCGCACGAAAAAGTAGAGATATGCGGCGCGGCGTCTATCGTCGCGTGCGGTAGAGTAACAAATTTGTTACCGCGGCGGCATTTTCGCTCGACATCGGCTAAGTATTCGCCCACTCTACCCGTGTTCGGAATTTCCGTTCATCCTGGGAAAACTCGGAGCCGGCTGACCGATTCGGACGAACAATCGTCCGACGGAAGTCGTTTCGCCCCCATCGACGCCGGAGACCCATGCGCCGCATCGTCCGCCCTTTCGTCAAGGAATTCAAATCTCGCTCCGCCAAGGCGGCGGCGGGTCGCCTCGGCCCGCTCGACGAAGCCCCGCCCGAGTCCAAACCCGCTTTTCTCGATCTCGCGACCTTCGCGCCGCGAGTCGTGGAGCGCGAGGCGCAGCATGACGACAGCTATGAAGCCGCGATGAAGGCGGCCGATCTCGTCTTCGGCAAGAAGGCCGAGCCCGTGACGGCGGAAGCCGCGCCCGGCGCGACGACGACCGGCCGCGTGCTTCCCAGCCTCATAGAGATCGTCGCGCCGCAGCCCGAGCCGGAAGAGCCGGTCCGCCGCGGTCCCGGCCGCCCGCGCGGCGTGAAGAAAGCCGTCGAACCGAAGATCGAGGCCGAGATCGAAGCGCTGGCCCCGGCCCCGGCGCGGGCTCGCCCCGGCCGTCCGCGCAAGGCGGTGGAAGCGACTCCGGCGCCCAAGCCGCGGCGCGCTCCCACGCCCACGCCGACAGCCATTGTCGCGCAGCCGCAGGCGCCGATCGCCATTCCAGTCTCCGCCATCCCGGTCGCCGTGGAGAGCGAGACGAACGGCCGACGCATCCGCCGCCCCATTCAGCTGCGCTGGGTCCTGAATAAGGAGCTGCGCGCCGGCGAACGCTGGAAACGGCGCCTTCCCGAGGCCGCCCGCTGACTCCCTCAGCGCCGTCTTTCGGCACGATAGCCGGCAAGACGGCGCTAACCTTCGCCTGCGCCATTCGCTCAAAATCCTTGCTCCTCGGGCCGATCGGCGTCATATACGGAGAGCGATGACGGACGCTCAAGAAACCACGCTGATCGAGGCCTTGAAGAAGGTCGATGCGCATGGCGACATAGCGCCGCCGCATGTGCAGGATCCCATGACCATGGCGCTGCGCCAGCGCGCCATAGCGGCCGATCTCATGCGTTGGGACGATAGTCGCGGCCGCTATGTGCTTACCGGCACTGGCCGCAGCCGCATCAGCGCCCGCAATCGCGCGCCCGGCGCAGTGCTGCGCTTCCGCCGCCGCGACGAGAGCGACGGCGCCTCGCAGCGCAAGGCCGACTGAGGCGCGGCCGCCTCGGCCCTATTTCCCCTTCCCGAAGGTTCCGTTTTTCACATCGGCCACGGCCGCGTGATATTTTTTCTTGATCTGCGTCAGATCGACGCGCGTCGGCGGCAGCTTCAGCCCCATCTCGTCCAGCGTGTCGACGACGATGCGCGAGATGACGAGATCGCGAAACCATTTGTGATTCGACGGAACCACGAACCAGGGCGCCTGCTTCGTGCTGGTGCGCGACAGCGCCTCCTCATAGGCCTCCACATATTGCGGCCAATATTCGCGCTCCGTGTAATCGCTCTCGCTGATCTTCCAATTGCGCGCCGGATCGTCGAGCCGCTGCTTGAAGCGCGCGAGCTGCTCCTCCGGGCTGATGTGCAGATAGAACTTCAAAATCTTCACATTGCCGTCGCGCGTCAGCAGATGCTCGAATTCGTTGATCTCGTCATAGCGTTTCGACCAGACGTCCCGCGGGACGAGCTTGTGAACGCGCACGACGAGAACATCCTCGTAATGCGAGCGGTTGAAGATGACGACGCCGCCCTTGGACGGCGCATGGGCGTGGATGCGCCAGAGAAAATCATGCTCGTGCTCGATCGGCGTCGGCTGCTTGAAGCAGGCGACGGAAACGCCTTGCGGATTCATGCCGGAGAACAAATGGCGGATGGTGCCGTCCTTGCCGGCGGCGTCCAGCCCCTGCAGCACGATGAGCAGCGCCTGCGAGCCGTCGGCGTAGAGCAGATATTGCAGCTTGGCCATGCGCTCGACATGGTCCTTGATCTTGGGCAGCGCCTCCTCATGGGACTTGTGCTTGCCCGTGTCCGAGGGGTCGTAATTGGAGAGGCGGAGCTTTCCGCCCGGCTCGACCCCATATTTCTCACGCCAATCCATCGGCTCTTTCCTCTCAATTGGACTTTTGGGCCGCGAGCGCGAGCCCGCCGGCGAGCGGCCGCTCGACGGTGGCGATGCTCTTCTCCTGCCGTTTCATGCGATGGTCCACGACGCGCGCCACGATCTTGCGCACCAGGCCGAGGACGAACATGAAGGCGATGCAATAGGCCCAGACGATGCCGATGAGCCGCAGCGAGATCGGCGGCACGAGCCAGCCGAAATAGCACATGGCCGCGGCGAGAATCTGCGTCGCCACGATCGCGAAGAGAAGCTTCCACGCTGGAAAAGGCGGCATGAAGAACCAGCGCCGCGTGCGCGCGACCAGCAGCAGCAGATGGCCGCCGACGACCAGCTGCAGGAACATCATCGTCTGCAATTGCTGCGGCGTGAACAGCTGCATGGCCTCTTTCAGCGGCTCATGCGCCAGAGCCCGAACGCCGATGAGCAACAAGCCGAATGATTCGATGACGCAGACGAGGCCGAGCATGGTCGCTATGGCGAGAAGCCGCGGCATGCGCCAGCGTATGGGCCGCGGCTCCACCGGCGTGTTGTCATAGGCGATGGTCATGATCGGCGCGTCGTCGAGCAGCGACATGACGACGATCATCGCCGCGGTGAGCGGCGTGAAGCCGAGGAAAACGCTCGACAGCACGACGACGAACATGATGTCGATGGTCAGAGCGACACGATAGGTGGTGTAGCTCTCTATGCGTCCGAAGATGCGCCGCGCCTCGTCTATGGCGCTGGAGATGACGGACAGGCCCGGCGCGGTGAGAATCAGCGCCGCGGCGCCGCGGGCGGCGTCAGTGGCGCCGGAGACGGCGATGCCGCAATCGGCCTGCTTCAGCGCCGGCGCGTCATTGACGCCGTCGCCGGTCATGGCGACGAGATGGCCGCGCTGCTGCAAGGCCTTCACGATCGCGTATTTATGCTCGGGAAACACGCGCGCGAAGCCGTCCGCCCGTTCGATCGCGTCGACGACATCGACGGAGAGATGATTGGGATCGAGATCTTTCGGGAAGATATCGGCGGCCGCGACGATGTGATCGCCGAGGCCGAGCTGGCGCGCCGTCTCTATGGCGATCGCCGTATCGTCGCCCGTCACCATCTTCACCACCACGCCCTTGGCGCGCGCGGCGGCGATCGTCGCCTTGGAATCAGCGCGCGGCGGATCGAACATGGGCAGGACGCCGAGCAGCCGGAAGCTCGCGCCATCATCCTCCGAGCGCGCCACCGCCAGCGAGCGCGAGCCCTTCTCCGCGAGCTCGGCGACGATGCTCTTCACGCGCTGCGCCACGCTGGCGTCGGGATGGACGAGATCGACGATCGCCTGCGGCGCGCCTTTGGAGACGATGATCGATTTGCCCTGCGCATCCGTGACCATCGCCTGCGTGCGCTTGCTCACCGGATCGAAGGGCGTGAATTTCGTCATCGAATAGGCTTTGAGCGCGTCCTTGTCCTTCAGCGCGTCGATGCAGGCGGTGTCTATGGCGTCGCGATCCTCGAGCTTGGAGGCGAGCGCGGCGGCGAGAATGCAATCCTGCGGATCTTTGGAATCGAAGAGGATGGGCTCGCTCAATGTCAGCTGATTCTTGGTGAGCGTGCCGGTCTTGTCGGAGCACAGAATATCGACGCCCGCCATCTCCTCTATCGCCGAGAGCTTGGAGACGATCGCCTTCTCCTTGGAAAGCGCGAGCGCGCCGAGCGCCATTGTCACCGAGAACACCGCCGGCATAGCCACCGGAATGGAGGCGACCATCAGCACCAGCACGAATTGCAGAATGGAGAGCGCGTCCTTCATGCTCCAGTCATCGGCGACGACGAGATCGCGATAGACCTTTACCGCAACCAGCACCACCGCGAGCGCGACGGCGACGACGATGAGAAAATCGCCGATCTCGAACATGGCCTTTTGCGCATGGCTCACGGCGCCCGCGCCGGCGACGAGGCTGGCCGTGCGGCCGAAAAACGTGTTGCCGCCCGTCGCCGTGACGACGCCGATCATCTCGCCCTGCTTCACTATGCTGCCGGAATAGGCCACATCGCCGATCTTCTTGCCGATCGGCAGAGATTCGCCCGTCAGCGCCGCCTGGTCGATCGAGGCGTAATCGCCGGCGACGAGCCGCAGATCGGCGGGAACGACCACGCCGAGCCTTATCTTCACAATGTCGCCGGGCGCCAGCTCGGCCGCGGGCTTGGCGCTCCAGTCGCCGTCGCGCAGCACCGTGGCCTCCGGCGCGAGGCCTTTCTTCAGCGCCGCCAATGCGTTGGAGGCTTTGCGGTCCTGCCAGAACTCGAGCCCGGCATTGAACAGCAGCAGAGCCAGAATAATGGCGAAATCATTCCAATGGCCGATCAGCGCGGAGACGATCGCCGCCGCCTCGATCATATAGGCCATGGGTCCCGCGAAATAGCCGACGACCTTGCGCCACAAGGGAATTCGCTTCTCTGGGAGCGCATTGGGACCATAGGCTTTCAGCCGTCGGCGCGCCTCCTCCGGAGAAAGCCCGCGCTTGGGATCGACGCCGAGCCACGTGAGGACTTCATCCAACGGCATTTTCCCGTAATCCGCGGCCGCCGGCGGAACATCTGCGGCATGCGTCGGGCGCGTCCTGGTCGTCAGCGACATGGCGTGTCTCTTGTTCGGATTGCCTCTCGAGGGCGCGCCCGCGACGACGAGCGCTCTGCTGACATAGAGCCGTGCGCGCCAGGAAATAGTCTCCCCTTCATGATGAATCGCGCCGAGGCGCTCCATTCACCATGACATTGACAAGCCGGCGCCCCTCGCCCAAGAGGACGATCGCCGGCGGGGGCCGCAGATCGAGAAATGGATCGCATTTGACGAAGCAGGCAATCGCGCTCCTTCCCGAAAAGGACGTCGCCATCGAGAACGGCCGCTTCTTCTCGCTCTCGAAGGAGCCCTGGCTGCGCGTGGAGGGCGACTTCGGCGCGCGTCCTTTCGTCGAGATCGTCTTTCGCGCGAGCCTGCTCGACGATCCCGTGCGTCCGGTGCTGCGCTTCGTGACGAAAGATCGCGTCATCGATCGCATTCTCCCCGGCCCGGTGGCCGGCGCGGGCGTCTGGATCGGCGCCCTGCCCCGTGGCGCGCGCGAGATTCTCATCAGCCCCACCAACAGGCCCGGCGCTTTCGGCTTCGCGATCGAGAGCGTGCGGCCGGTCGGCCTCGTCGAGGCGCTCGTCCGCGTTTGGCGCCGCAAGCCCGCGAAGCTCTGGTCCTATTTCCTGCCGACGCTCTTCGGCTATCGAGCGGAGGCGGAGAGCGCGATCGATTGGGCGAGCAATTTCGAGCCGCTCGACGCATTCGAGAATTGGCGCGCGCGCCGCGCCCGTCCCTTCGAGCCCGCGGGCCTGGACGCGCCGCGCGGCGCGCCGGGCAGCGAGCCGCGCTTCGCCATTCTCCTCTCCGGCGCGGAGGCGACGCCAGAGCAATGGGCGCGCACGCTCGCCTCTATCGAACGGCAATCCTATCCGTCACCCGCACGCCTCGCGCGCAGCGAGGCCGAGCTCCTTCCCCTTCTCGCGGAGGCGGATTTCGTCGCGCAATTGCGCGCGGGCGATGAATTGGCCGATCACGCCTTCGCCGCGCTCGCCGCGCAGATCGCGCGCGCTCCGCAGACGAAGCTGATCTATGCCGACGAGCTGCTGCGCACAGCGCACGGGTTGCGCCCGCGCTTCACGCCCGATTGGAGCCCGACGCTGGCGGCGGCGCGCCCCTATTTCGGCCGCTGCGTCTTCTACGCCGCCTCGACGCTCGCCGCAGAATCGATCGACGCGGCGATGCGCGGGGCGCCCTTCCGCCTCGCTCGCGAGGAGGTCGCGCATCTGCGCCGCTGGCTGCTCACGCGCGACGAAGAATCGGAGCCGCCGCCGGTCGTCGCGGCGCCGGCGCCCGCAGAGCCGGCGCCGAGCGTCTCCATCATCGTGCTGACGCGCGACCGCGCCGATCTCCTCGGCCCTTGCGTCGAAAGCATCCAGCGCCTCTCGACGCATCCGTCCTTCGAGCTCGTCATCGTCGACAATGGCAGCCGCAAGCCGGAGACCTTCGCCATTTTCGACAAGGCGAAGAAAGACCCACGCGTGCGCGTGCTGTCGCGCCCGGAGCCATTCAACTTCGCGCGCCTCAACAATGACGCCGTCCGCGCCTCGCGCGGCGAGGTCGTCCTCTTCCTCAACAATGACACGGTCGTCGTCAGCCCGGATTGGCTGGAGACGCTGGCTCGCCGGGCCATGGCGCCGCAGACGGGCGCCGTCGGCGCGCTGCTGCTCTATCCCGACGGCCGCATACAGCATGCGGGCGTCACCATCGGGCTCGGCCAGGACGCCGGCCATTTCGGCGCGCTGGTCGCGCCGGCCTCATGGCTCGGCCGCGCCGGCCTCCCGCATGAGTGCTCCGCCGTCACCGCCGCCTGCATGGCGGTGGAGCGCCGCAAGTTCGACGCGGTCGCCGGTTTCGACGAGATCAATCTGCCGATCGAGTTCAACGACACCGATCTCTGCCTGCGCCTCGCAGAGCGCGGCTGGACGTCGCTCTATGAGCCGGCCGCGCGGCTGCTACATTATGAATCGGCGTCACGCGGCTCGGCGCGGTTTCGTCCGATGAGCGTCTATGCGAAGGAGCGCGACTATTTCCGCGACCGCTGGCGCGAGGTCATTCGCGATGACCCCTATTATCACCCCGCTATGTCGCTCTATGCGCGCCATCCGGCGCTCTGGTAGCCTCTCCCCGAAGAAGTGAAGATGACGCGCCGGATCGTCTATGACGCGACACATCTCGTCTCGCTCGGAACGGCGTCGGGCGCGGCCGGCATCGGCCGCCTCGACCTCGCTTTCGCGCGCCATTTCGCCGCGCATCCACGCCTTGCCTGCGGCGCGCATTACGGCGCGCGCGGCCCGCATGCGCTCGCGCCGTCCCGCCTCTCCCGAATCGTCGCCGATGTCGGAGCCGCCTCCGCGCCAGACGATTCGGCGGAATGGACGCGGCTCCGCGGCTGGCTGCTCGGCGAGGAGGCCGCGCCATTCGCCTCGGCCCCTGCGTCGCGCAGCGCTCTCGGCCAATTTCTCTGGCGCGCGCCGCTGCGTCTGGCCAATGACAGGCCGCGCGCACTGCCGCCCGGCGCGCTCTATTTGAACATAGCGCAGCACGCCTGCGAGTTTCCCCTGCTGTTTCGATGGTTGGAGCGGCGGCCGGACATGCGCGCCGTCTTCTTCGTGCATGATCTCCTGCCGCTCGACCGGCCCGAATTCTTTCGGCGCGGCTATGAGGCGCTGTTTCGCAGGCGAATCGATACGATTCTGCGTCACGCCCACGCGCTGCTGACGACAACAGAAATCGTCGCCGAGCGCCTCGAGCGCGAAATGGCGCGCAGCGCCACGCGCGTTCCGATCCATTCCGAGCCGCCGCCATCGACGCTCGAGGACATAACGGAATCCGCACGCGACGAAGAGCTCGCCCGGCGCGACTACTTCGTGCTCCTCTCCACGCTGGAGCCGCGCAAGAATCACCTGATGCTGCTCAATGTCTGGCGCGCGCTGGCCGCTGGCCCGCAGCCGGCCCCCAAGCTCGTCCTCGTCGGCGGACGCGGCTGGGAGAATGAGCAGATCGTCGGCATGCTGAATCGCTGCGAGGCGATCCGCCCCTGCGTGCGCTGGGCGACCGGCCTGCCCGCGGCGCAGCTGCGACGTCTGCTTTCCAACGCCAACGCCTTGCTGATGCCGAGCTTCGCGGAGGGCTATGGCCTGCCGGTGGTCGAGGCGCTCTCGCTCGGAACGCCGGCCATTGTCTCCGACATTCCCGTGTTTCACGAGATCGCGCAGGAGCGCGCGCTGTTTCTGTCGCCCATAGACGGGCTCGGCTGGAAGCGCGCGATCGAGGACTTCTCCACGGCGGATTCGCCCCGCCGTCTCGCCGCCATCGACGCCGCACGCCGATTCGAGGCGCCGAATTGGACGCGCTATTTCGAGCGTGTCGAGACCTTTCTCGACAGGCTCTGATCCTAGAGTCTTCTCGGTTCAGATTGAACCGAGAAGACTCTACATCGACTTGTTTTATCGTGTTTTCCTCACACGAACCGGTTCCCGCTTCGCTCGAAAACACTCTAGCGCCAGAGCCGCCACGCCATCCGGCGAGAAATTCGACCGCCCCGCATCGTGACGGCGATAGACGCCGACAAATGCAAAAAGCCCAGCGCATGCGCCGGGCTTTTCGTTTCTATTCGCTCGCCCTTATCGGGCGACCGCCAAATCAGTATTTGGCGACGACCGGAGCAGCGGCCGGGCTGAACAGGTTGAAGTGGTAGTTCACGCCGGCGCGAACGACATGGCCGTTGAAGCGAGCCGAGGAGGCGGTGGTGGCGACCGGAGCGGCGATGCCCGTGAAGCCGATCACGCCCGAGGTCGAGACAGTGCCGAGATCGTAATAGAGATATTCGACCTTGGCGCTCCACTTCGGCAGGAACAGCCACTCGACGCCGCCGCCGGCCGTCCAGCCCACGCGGGTGTCGGAGAAGGCGCTCGACGAGGTGCCGACGAGGCCGCCGACCGCCTGGAAGACGCTGCTGCTCAGATTGGTCTGGCCATAGGCGAGACCGCCCGTGCCGTAGATAAGCAGCGAGGGGGTGACCAGATAGCCGAGACGGCCGCGGACGGTGCCGAGGTAGTCGATCGACTTCGAAGCGCTGATCGTCGAGGTCAGCGGGCCGAAAGCCGCAACCGAGGACACGCTGGTGTTGCTGCCGGCGACGCCCTGGATGTCGGCCTCGATGCCGGCGACGAAGGCGTTAGCGAACTGATAGTTGTAGCCGATCTGGCCACCACCGATGAAGCCGTCGACGCTCGTGCCGAGCACGCCCGAGCCGGCGATGCCGACGATCGGGTTGAAGGGGGCCAGCGAGCCGGAAGCCACCGTCACCGAGCTGCTCTCATCCCAGGTGTAGCCGGCGTTCAAGCCGACGTAGAAGCCGGTCCACAGAGCCGCCGGCGGCGGGGGGGGCGGCAGCAAGGGCGCGGCCTTCTTCGACGGCAGGTCGGCAGCCAACGCCGAGCCCGCGGAAACGGCCAGCGCGAGCGCGGTGGCGGCGAGCAAAGACTTTTTCATCATACGGCCCTCAGTTAGATTTATGGGTCTTCGATCCGCCGCCGCCGGAGCCCCCCAGGGCGCCCAACGATCGATCGCCGACCGCGACAACCGGCCACCAGAGGTGCGCCGTCTGTGGTGAATAGCTACGGATCATTACGATAGTCGTCAACAAAGGCGGAGCCGTTGGAGGTCCAATTCGCGGATTTTGTCGAAGCCTGTGTCAATTGCGCAACAGTGCTGGAGGTCCTATAAAAATAATTCGCGAGCAACACCGCGCTTGCCAATAATTTGCCGCTTTGGCATATCTCAACTCGCGTTCGCCGGAGCGCCGAGATTCGGAAGCTTCGGCGTCAGCGCATCGAGCGCCTGCGGAGACGTGGCCGAGAGGCTGAAGGCGGCGGTTTGCTAAACCGTTATAGGGTTGTAAAGCCCTATCGAGGGTTCGAATCCCTCCGTCTCCGCCAGCGCCTCGGCGCCCTCGTCCCCCGCATCCTATCCCGCCGACGGTTGCGCTCCGCTTCGCGCTGGGGCTAGATTGGGCCGATTGCGGCCCATAGGCGCGCCATTGCTTTTCGAATCACAGGTTGGACCGCCCATGCGTAGACTTTCCGCGGCGCTCGCGGTTTCGGCCGCGCTCGCGTCTTCCGCCTCGCCCGCGATGGCGGAGCCGGCGATCGGCTCGGCCGCCACCATCGAGAAGGACGTGCGCGGCGAGATCGCCGAGCGCGCCGCCGCCAAGCTCGCCGTCGGCGACGAGATTTTCGCGCAGGAGGTTCTGCTGACAGGAACCGAGAGTCGCGGAAAATTCGTCTTCCAGGACCGCACAGATCTGCAGCTCGGCCCCTCCTCCCGCGTCAAGCTCGATAATTTCGTCTATTCCGGCGAGAATGGCGTGACCTTCAACGCCGCCAAGGGCGTTTTCCGCTTCGTCAGCGCGCCGGCCGGACACAAGGACTATGTCGTGCGCACGCCCAATGCGACGATCGGCGTGCGCGGAACCGCTTTCGGCGTCCGCGTCGTCTTCGGCCGCACCGATGTGGTTCTCTACGACGGCGCCGTCGAGGTCTGCTCGATTCTCGGCGGTCTGTGCCGGACGCTCGCCTCCGCCTGCACCTTCGTCACCGTCACCGGCGATTTCGTCACTCCGCCGCAGCCGCTCGGCCGCGAAGATTGGAGCTTCGACGACAGCTGTGGCGGCGCCGGCCAGCGCGCCGCGCGGACCTATCGCGCCGGGCCGGTCTTCTATCCAGGCGCCGGCGGCCTCGCCTCGGGCGGCGGCGGGGGCGTCGGACACCCTCTCGTCAGCCCGAACTGATCATTTCTCGTCCGCGCCTTTTAAAGGATGCGGACTTTTTTCGTGGGGCGGCGGCGGGCGGCTCATTGCCGATGCGCCCGGCAACGCCTATAAATCAGCGGCGTTCCGCCCTCGGGCGCGCGACCCTTTTCAAAAAGAGACGATATGCCCTGGAGCAGTCAAGGCGGCGGCCCTCGCAAGCCGAACGACAATGGCCCTTGGGGCCAAGGCCCCTGGGGGAGCGGCGGTCCGCCCGGCGGCGGCTCTCCGCCCGATCTCGAGGAGCTGCTGCGCCGCGGCCAGGACGGCCTGCGCCAGATGCTGCCGTCCGGCCTCGGCGGACGCGGAATCGCAATTCTCGCTCTGCTGACTGTGCTCGCCTGGCTCGCCAGCGGCTTCTACACGGTCGGGCCGAATGAGGTCGGGCTCAATCTGATCTTCGGCAAATATCGCGGCAAGACGCAGGCCGGCCTCAACTACAACCTCCCCTCGCCGATCGGGACGGTGATCAAGCTCGCCGTCACCGACCGCAACGCCGTGGACATCGGCTTTCGCGAGCAGCCGGCCGCCTCGCGCCGCGGCCCGCTGGCGCCCGAGGCGCCGGAAGAGAGCCTCATGCTCACCGGCGACGAGAATATCGCCGACGTCAAATTCCGCGTCTTCTGGCAGATCGACCCGGCCCATCCGGAGGATTTCGCCTTCAATGTCGCCAATCCGCCGGCGACGGTGAAGGCGATCGCCGAGAGCGCGATGCGCGAGATCGTCGGCCAGTCGCAGATTCAGAAGATTCTGACCGCCGACCGCAAGCTCATCGAGCCGGCCAGCCAGCAGCTGATGCAGAAGGTGCTGGACGATTATCACAGCGGCGTTCTGGTGCTGCAGGTGCTGCTGCTCTCTGTCGATCCGCCCGCCTCGGTCATCGCCGCCTTCCGCGACGTGACCTCCGCGCAGCAGGATCTGCAGCGGCTCGGCAATGAGGCCGAGGCCTATGCGAATCGCGTCGTGCCAGAGGCGCGCGGCGCCTCCGCCCGCATTTTGCAGGAGGCCGAAGCCTATCGCGAGCAGATCGTCGCCGAGGCGCAGGGCCAAGCGTCCCGCTTCGATCAAATCTACGACCAGTATAAGAAAGCGCCCTCGGTGACGCGCCAGCGCCTCTATCTCGAGACGATGGAGCGCGTGCTCGGCGGCGCCGAGAAGGTCATCATCGACGAGGCGCCGGGGGGTGGCTCGGTCGTTCCCTATCTTCCGCTGCCCGGCTTCTCCTCGGCGCAAGGAGGCCGCAAGTGAAGAGTTCTCTGGCTCTCTCCGGCGTTCTCCTCGCCCTCGTGGCGCTGATCGCGGCGGGCGGCGCGCTGTTCACCGTCACCCAGACGGAGCAGGCGCTGGTGCTGCGATTCGGCGAGCCGGTCGCCGGCCGCGGCCTCATCACCGAGCCCGGCCTGCATTTCAAGATTCCCTTCATCGAGAATGTGATCTTCCTCGACAATCGCATTCTCGATGTCGAGAGCCCCAATCTCGAGGTGCTCGCCTCCGATAATCAGCGGCTCGAGGTCGACAGCTTCATCCGCTACCGAATCGTCGATCCGCTGCGCTTCTACCAATCGGTGGGCGGCATAGCCGGCGCCAATAATCAGCTCGCCTCCGTGCTGAACTCGGCCGTCCGCCGCGTGCTGAGCGAGGCCAATCAGCAGCAGATCGTGCGCGACGAGCGCGCAGGGCTGATGGTGAAGATTCGTCAGCAGGCCAATCTCGAGGCGCGCAAGTTCGGTGTCGACGTCGTCGACGCCCGCATCCGCCGCGTCGATCTCCCGCAGCAGATTTCCGAGAAAGTCTACGGCCGCATGCAGACCGAGCGCGCCCGCGAGGCGGCGGAATATCGCGCGCAAGGCTCCGAGCAGGCGCAGAAGATCACCGCCAAGGCCGATCGCGACGTTATCGTGCTGAAGGCCGAGGCGCAGCGACGGGCCGATCAGCTGAAGGGCGAAGGCGACGCCGAGCGCAACCGCATTTTCGCCGAGGCCTTCGGCAGGGACCCGGATTTCTTCTCCTTCTACCGCTCGATGCAGGCCTATGAGGCCGCCTTCAAGGCGGGCGATACGCGCTTCCTGGTCAGCCCGCGCTCGGATTTCTTCAAGTTTTTCGGCACGCCCTCGGCCGGCAAGCCCGTCGAGGAGCCGACGCCCCCGACGCCGCAAAAGAAATAGAGTCGCGAAGGCGATCAAAATAAGGTACAGAAGGTAGGATTTAAGCGAACGCCCAACTCTCGCCGCTTTGCTGGCAGAGTGCGAGCGCAGTCATTCGACAGTCTACGCAGCCCGTCGAATCGCGCGAGACGCAAATCGCGCCTTCGCCGCCGCTCGAGGCGCCGCCCGGTCTCAGGAGAGCAATAGTATGACATCTGCCGCGTCCGTTTCGCTTTTCACGGCGCTGAGGCGCGCCCTCGCCGCGGGGCTCGTCGGCGCGCTCGTCTCCCTCCCGCTGGCGGCGACGCCGGCGCGCGCCAAGGGACCCGATTCGCTGGCCGATCTGGCCGCGTCGGTGCAGGACGCGGTGGTCAACATCTCCGCCACTCAGACCGTCGACCCGAAGCGCTCCTCCAAGGAGGCCGCTCCGAACGGCCAGCCCTCGACGCCCTTCGACGAATTGTTCGAGGAATTCCTCAAGCGTCGTCAGCAGCAGGGCCAGGGCGGCCCGGAGCTGCCGCGCCAGCGCAAATCCGCCTCGCTCGGCTCGGGCTTCGTCATCGACGCCTCCGGCATCGTCATCACCAATAATCACGTCATCGCCGACGCCAATGAGGTGACGGTCATCTTCACCGATGGGCAGAAGCTCAAGGCCGAGGTGATCGGCAAGGACCAGAAGGTCGACGTGGCGGTGCTGAAGGTGAAGCCCGAGAAGCCGCTGAAGGCGGTGAAATTCGCCGATAGCGACAAGGCTCGCGTCGGCGATTGGGTGCTCGCGGTCGGCAATCCTTTCGGCCTCGGCGGCTCGGTGACGGCCGGCATCGTCTCGGCACGCAACCGCAATATCGACAGCGGTCCCTACGACAATTACATCCAGACCGACGCCTCGATAAACAAGGGCAATTCCGGCGGCCCGCTGTTCAATCTCGACGGCGAGGTGATCGGCATCAACACCGCGATCCTGTCCCCCTCGGGCGGCTCCGTCGGCATCGGCTTCGCGACGCCGGCCAATACGGTGCAGCCGGTCATCGAGCAGCTGCAGAAGTTCGGCGAGACCCGGCGCGGCTGGCTCGGCGTACGGATTCAGAATGTCGATGACACCATCGCCGAAAATCTCGGCCTCGGCGCCACGCGCGGCGCGCTGGTCGCGGGCGTCGACGACAAAGGCCCTTCCAAGACCGCCGGGCTGAAGGCCGGCGACGTGATCGTCAAATTCGACGGCAAGGCCATCAAGGAATCGCGCGATCTGCCCAAGCTCGTCGCCGCGACGCCGGTCGGCAAGGAGGTCGAGGTCCTCATCGTCCGCAACGGCAAGGAGCAGACGAAGTCGATCAAGCTCGGCCGCCTCGAGGATGGCGAGAAGCTCGCCTCCACCGAAACGCCCAAGAGCGAGAATATCGAGAAGACCGCCGCGCAGAAGGCGCTCGGCCTCGAGCTCTCCTCGCTCTCCGACGAGCTGCGCAACCGCTTCCAGATCAAGGAGAATGTGAAGAACGGCGTCATCATCACCGGCGTCGATCCGCGCTCCGATGCGGCCGATAAGCGTCTGCAGGCGGGCGAGATTCTTCTCGAGATCAATCAGGAGCCGGTCGCCGATCCCGCCGATGCGGTGAAGAAGGTGAAGGCGCTGAAGGACGGCGGCAAGAAATCGGCGCTGCTGATCGTCGCCAACGCCCAGGGCGACACGCATTTCGTCGCTCTGACGCTGGACTGACGACAGCCCCAGGCTTTCGCCTTCGCGAGAGCGCCCTATCTGGCGAAAAGATCGCCCGCGTCGGAGATCGACGCGGGCGTTTTCGTTTGCCGGACAGACTTTCCCATGCGCTCGACCATCGCCCGCGCCAATTTCCTCTCAGTCGTCCTCATCGGCGTCATCGTGCTGGCGCTCGGATGGCTCGCCGCTCATTCGGAGCGGCCGCTCACCAGCCCTTCTTTCGCGCTGCATGTCGCGCTCGGCGTCCTCGCCGGCGCCTTGCTGCTCGCGCAGCTCGTGCTGCGTTTCGCGGTTCCGCCGCCGGCCCTGCCGGCGCGCTGGTCCAATGGGCGCCGCGCGACGACCGCCCTCTGCGAATTTCTCGTTTATCTCTCGCTCGCGCTGCTGGTCGCGACCGGCGCGCTCTGGGGCTATTTCGGCGGCGCGCCGCTGGAGGTCTTCGGCCACCCCCTGCCCGTTTCGCCCGCCGCCGACCCCAGGCTCGCCGATATTCTGGGACAGGCCTGGGCGCAGCCGCTCGGCCTCGGCGGCGCGACCGCCTCGGAAGCGCTGCTGGCGGCGCATCGGCTGCTCGCCTATGCGCTCGCCGGCTCGACCGCGCTCTATCTCGCGCTGGGCGGCTTTTCTCGCTTCTCGCCTCAGGCTCCGCCGCCCGAATCGACGAAGCGCGCGCCGGCGCTGATCGAGCCCTCGCCGACCTCGAGACTCTCCTCACGCCTGCGCCTGTTCGGCTGGCTGCAATTCTGGCCGCAGCTCGCCATTGCGCTGGCCAGCGCCGTGCTGCTGCAATTTTCCACATCCGGGCGCGCCTTCAGCCCGAGCCAGACCGGCTATGGCGACGCCATCTATTGGAGCCTCTTCGCTTTTCTGCTGCTCTGCGCGGCGACGGCGCTTGCCTTCTTCTACACGCGCGCGGCCCCTTCCGTGGCGCAGGCCGACTATCTCGGCGTCCACAAGCTCACGGCTTTCTGGTTTCTCACGCTCGGCCTGGCGATCGGCCTCATCGGCGTGATCGTCTCCTTCGTCGGCCTGTCGCTCAGCGTCTCTCTGCTGGTGGCCAAGACCGTGTCGCAGCCGCCGGGCATCGCCATCACCGATCCCAATAAGATCATTCGCGCGCTGGACGTCTTCGTGCTGCTGGTGAATTTCGCGCTGCTGCTGGCGCATTTCATCGGCGTCAGCATCGCCGTCTTTCTGACCTCGGAGGCGACCCGCGCCCGCTTTCGCTTCAGAATAGCGGAACCGCCGCAGGAGAGCCGCGCCTGAGCCGTCAATCCTCGGCCTCGACGATATCCGCCCGCCGATAGCCCTGTGCGAAGAGTAGAGCGGTGAGATCAGCGCGATCGACGCGGGCGCCCGCAGCCTCCGCCACTTTCGGCTTGGCGTGATAGGCGACGCCCAGCCCGGCCGCCGCGAGCATGTCGAGATCATTGGCGCCGTCGCCGACCGCGAGCGTCGCCTCCATGGGCAGCGCGAGCCGAGCGCGCAATTCCTCGAGCGCCTCGCGCTTGGCGGCGGAGCCCGAGATCGGGGGCAAGACGATGCCGGTTATGCGCCCCTCGCGCGTCTCCAGCCGATTGGCGCGCGCCTCATTAAAGCCGAGGCCGGCGCCGATGCGCTCGGCGAAAAGGGTGAAGCCGCCGGAGACGAGCGCCGTATACGCCCCATTGGCGCGCATGGTCGCGATCAGCCGCCGCGCGCCGGGCGTGAAGCTGATGCGCTCGGCCAATATGGTCTCGATGATCGAGACCGGCAGGCCGCCGAGCAGAGCGACGCGCTCGCGCAGCGCCGGCTCGAACTCCAGCTCGCCGCGCATGGCGCGCTCGGTGATCTTCGCGATGCGCTCGCGAATGCCTGCGAATTCGGCCAGCTCGTCGACGCATTCCTGGCCGATCATGGTCGAATCCATATCCGCGACGAGGAGACGCTTGCGCCGCCCGGCCTTCGGCTGGACGATCACATCGGCGCCGGCCTCGCGCGCGGCCATCTGAAGCGCGAGCCGAAGCTCCGGCAGCGCCTCCGGCGCGAGCTCGAACGAAACATCGGCGGCGACGCCCGGCTGCAGCCAGTCCAGCGCGCTGGCCGGCGCAATGGCCCGCACAGCCTCGACCGTCAGCGGCGGGCCGCCGGCGCCGGCGATGAA